>CAMTVU010000011.1:0-64049 GCA_947085245.1 uncultured Chitinophagaceae bacterium
CAAAGAAGAAAAACAACAGCTGCAAAAAAAATCAAAAGAAGAAATCCGCAACCTCAATTTGGAATGGCTCGATGAAATGGTAAACAGTGAACAGCAGTTGAGGGAAAAACTCGCTTTCTTCTGGCATGGACATTTTTCCTGTCGTAATCTCAATGCGTATTACCAGCAAGACTTGATAAATATCATCCGCAAAAATGCACTGGGCAATTTTGGAACATTGCTGAAAGAAGTGAGCCGCAGTGCAGCCATGCTTGCATTCCTCAACAACCAGCAAAACCGAAAACAAAAACCCAACGAAAATTTTGCACGTGAAGTGATGGAACTCTTTACCATGGGCCGTGGTAACTATACCGAAAAAGATATTAAGGAAGCAGCCCGTGCTTTTACAGGATGGCAGTTTAAATTGAATGGAGAATTTATTTTCCGCTCCAATCTGCATGATGATGGTGTAAAAACCGTTTTAAATAAAACAGGAAATTTTGATGGAGATGATGTGCTGGATATTTTATTGGAACAAAAACAAACGGCCATTTTTATTACAACAAAGCTGTACCGCTTTTTTGTAAATGAAGAAACAGATGAACAAAAAGTAAAATGGCTGGCCGATCGTTTTTATAAATCAGGGTATGAGATCTCCGGTTTGTTGAAAGACATTTTTACCAGCAATTGGTTTTATGATGTAAAGAACATCGGCACAAGAGTTAAATCGCCAATTGATCTTATGGTGGGCATTCGCCGTGCATTGCCCATGCAAATTGAAAATGAAGAAGCCCAGTTGTTTTTACAAAAAGTATTGGGACAGATTTTGTTTTATCCACCCAATGTAGCAGGATGGCCCGGTGGCTTCAACTGGATAGACAGTTCATCGCTTATGTTTCGTTTACGTATTCCGCAATTGGTTGCTGCTAAAGAAGCATTCAATATCAAAACAAAATCAGATGATGATCAGGATATGGGACGTATGCAGGGAAACAATCGAATGAGCAATAGAGCGGTGCAAACAACCATCCGCTGGGAACCAACTATGAAGCAATTGGAAAAAATTTCAAGAGAAAATTTGTTATCAGCCATTGCAACAATGATGTGGCAAACAGATGCATCAAAGCTAAACAGGCAAATGGTTGAAAAGTTTACAGATGCAACCAGCAGGGAACGATATATTCAAACAGCGATCATTCAATTAATGTGCACACCGGAATACCAAATGTGTTAGGCCCCCTCTAACTCCCCCGAAGGGGGAGAACGGGGTAAAGTCTGATAGATTATTCGAAAAATAAAATTAGTAAACGTAAAAATTCCTCCCTTTTGGGGAGGTTGGGAGGGGCTATGATTATTCAACGCAAAGAATTTTTACAACTCGGTTCACTTGCAACAGCGTCAATACTGATGCCGCAGTTTTTAAAAGCATTTGAAAAAGGAACACTTGTACCTCCGGGAAATAAAGTAACAGTAATCATTCAGTTGAGTGGTGGTAATGATGGATTAAATACAGTTATACCGTACAGGAATGATCTGTATTACAGCAATCGTCCGGGATTGGGTATTCAGCGCAATGCTGCATTATCTCTCACAGATGAAGCAGGATTACATCCATCACTCACTGCATTTAAAGAATTGTATGATGATGGCAGCCTTGGTATTTTCAACAGCGTTGGTTATCCCAATCCCGATAAAAGTCATTTCCGCAGTATGGACATCTGGCACACAGCCAGCAACAGCAATGAATACTGGAACACCGGTTGGGTAGGAAGATATTTGGATGCTCGATGTAAGAGTTGCGAAAAACCTACACAGGCTTTAGAAATTGATGATGTGCTGAGTCTTGCATTGAAAGGAGATATTATTAAAGGGCTTGCATTTGAAGATCCACGCCGGTTATACAATACCAGCCAGGAAAAATATTTCAAAGAACTATTGGTGCAACATAAAAACGATACTCCTGAACAGCCGGTTGATTATTTGTATAAAACCATGGCTGCAACCATTTCAAGCGCTGATTATATTTTTCAACAGAGCAAACTACGGCCCTCAACTGAAACATACCCCGGTACGGAGCTTGGCAAAGGGTTGAAAACAATTGCATCACTTATCTTCAGTGAAATCAATACCAAAGTGTATTATATTTCATTGGGAAGTTTTGATACGCATATTAACCAGGAGGCACAGCAAAAAAGATTATTCACTGAGCTGAATGATGCAGTAAAAACTTTTGTAAAAGATTTGAAAGCCAATAACAGGTTCAATGATGTTTTGCTGTTTACTTTCTCAGAGTTTGGAAGAAGGGTGGCGCAAAATGCAAGTAATGGAACCGATCATGGCAAAGCCAACAATATGTTCTTCATTGGCGGGGGATTAAAACAACGGGGCATGTATAATCCGCTGCCCGATCTTGCCAACCTTGATGATGGTGATTTGAAATTTCAACTTGATTTTAAACAGGTATATGCAACAGTATTGAACAAATGGTTGGGAGCTGATGCAGATGCAATTTTGAAACAGCAGATCAAGACACTTGATTTCATTTAAGATGCTGCTGCTGTAGGTATGCCATACTTGAAACACGCTGATGAGCTTCATTATTCTACTATATGTATGGCATACCTGTTAGCTTGCCGCAACCCTTAACTGAATGATATTGCCCCAAAGGGTGGCTCACTGGCATTCATTTCAGTTGATCAAAGACTCACCCTGCGTAAAATTACCATTCAAAGATTAGGTGAAAACTCCTATTGTTTAAGCTGGCACATGACTCTATATTTGTGTAGTCCAATATTCAGAGAAACTAAACATCGTCCATTCCTATGGAAGTATCATACTTCTTCCGCAAAAGAAGGCTATATGCCTTCAGTATTGAATCGCTCTTCGATAATGTGTACGCACAGGTAGGTATGCAAAGTGGTTATCAGCTTAAAAAAGTTGAAGTACCTTCTATACTTAACATTTTCGCCAATATTTTTAAGTCGAGCGTTAACCAGGGTAAAATCAATCATATTACCGGCGATATTCATTACATATCACTGGGTATGAAGAAAAGTAATACCGTGCTCACAATTCATGATTGTGTATTTCTTACCAAATACAGCAAATGGGATTTTAAATATTGGATGTTTAAATTCTTCTGGTATCAATTACCAATATGGCGTGCCAATACCATTACTGTTATCAGCGAAAAAACAAAAAGAGAGCTGATAAAATTAACCGGTGTAAGAGAAGATAAAATAAAAGTGGTTCCCAACTTCTTTGATCCCCGGTTTGAATTTACTCCCAAAACTTTCAATACACAGAAGCCACGTATCCTTCAAATAGGTACAAAAGAAAACAAGAATATTCAGAACGTTGCTGTGGCTTTAAAGGGTTTGAATTGTGAGCTACACATTATTGGTAGTCTTGAAGTAGAAACACAAATCATTTTACAGGAAAATAAAATTGATTTTAAAACGCATACCAACCTTTCCTTTGATGAACTGAAGCAACAATATGAATTGTGTGATATGGTAGTATTTGCTTCCACTTACGAAGGATTTGGGTTGCCCATTCTTGAAGCATGTGCTGTTGGCCGTCCGCTGGTAACAAGCCGTATTTCACCTATGGATGAAATTTCAGATGATGCAGCCTGCAAAGTAAATCCTTACAATGTTTTTGATATACGCCGTGGTATTTTAAAAGTGATTGAGAATGAAGAATACCGTGATCAGCTGGTGAACAATGGCTGGAAGATGCGTTACAAATACAGCATCAATAATATCACTGCTAAATACACTGATTTGTACGAACAAATTGCTGCACAGCCGGCATCTGAATTTTTTATGCTGCGCCAGGCAAGAGCTGCTGCATCGTTTCTTGGTTTGGTTTAATTGAGCTTACTAACCCGTTTTTCATAATTGTTGTAGTAAAAGAACAAAGCCTCGTACAGAGGCTTTTGTTTTTCGTCTTACGAAATCATAAAAAACCTCCGGGGTTTTTATAAAGCTGCGCAAAAAAATCTGGCAGACTAAAAACTCCGGAGGTTAAATTTATTCTTTCAACTTTTCTGTTTTCTTTATTCCAATACGGTATAAAGTATAGCCCATAAACGCAAAGAATGCAGCTCCCATCAGGAAATAACCATTCTTACTTAAACTGCTTATCAAACCATGTTCTGTATTTACATACCCTAAAGCTTTTGTAACATTGTCATTCACAGAAAGGATGGCAACCAACACGCCTGCCAGCGCTCCGCCAGCAACTAATCCCGTTGCAAATAAATTGCCTTTGCCAAGATCTTCTTCTTCAGCAGAAAGTTCTTCACCTGATTTTTTCTTTTTCAGATCCACCAATCCACGAATGGCACCACCCATAAAAATGGGTAATGTAGTTGACAATGGTAAGTATAAACCAACTGCAAAGCTTAATGATTTTATTCCGCAGAGTTCCATAGTGATGGCAATGAAAACTCCTACTAATACAAACTGCCAATCAAGATTAAACGAAAGGATTCCTTTTATTAATGTGGCCATTAACGTTCCCTGTGGTGCAGGATATTTATCGGTACCAATTGCATGTGTAATTCCCTGCGATACCATTTCAGCAGTGGGTGTATCTAATATTTTTATAGTAGCGCCAATTGCAATGGATGATACAACAGCACCAACAAATAAAGCAATCTGCTGATACTTTGGTGTAGCGCCAACAATATAACCCGTCTTTAAATCCTGTGATGTTGCACCGGCATTGGCAGCAGCAATACAAATCATGCCGCCCACAACAAGAGCCATTGGTTCATATACTTTACCGGTCCAGCCAACCGCAATAAAGATCAAACAGGTACCCATCAGCGTTGCGATGGTCATGCCGCTGATGGGGTTGTTGGATGAGCCGATTAAACCAACAATTCTTGAAGATACTGTTACGAAGAAAGCGCCAAAGATGATAACAAGGACCCCTAATAATAATTTACTGCCAATATTATCACCGGGCACCTGTGGCAATACGGCCATTAATAAAACCAGCGCAAGGCTTCCAAATAAAACAATCTTGAAATTCAAATCCCGTTCAGTTCTTTTTACAGTTACCGCTTCGCCATCCTGTTTCTTCATAGAACCAAGGCTGCTTTTAAAAGAAGAGATGATGGTAGGTATTGTTTTGATGAGTGTAATAAAACCTCCGGCTGCAACAGCGCCTGCACCTATCTGCCTGATGTATGCACGGTAGATGGCAGTTGAAAAATCAGCAAATGTATGATTGATGGGATCCCATCCGCCGGGTCCTCCGGTTTTATCCAATCCTGCTAAATAACCCAGCTTCACTAATTGAGCAGCTATTGTATCGGGCGGAACAAGAGATGCAAGTAATGGAGTAAATGCAAACCAGGCTATTACACCACCTGCAACCAGCACACCACTTATTTTTGGCCCGATGATATAACCAACACCCAGATATTCCGGTGTAATTTCTCCACTCACTTTTGCCGAAGGGAAAAATTTATTCACCTGTTTGGTCATCCAGAAAGGTGTTTCAGCAATTACATGAAAGATCTTTTGCAGAATGGCATAGCCAAACGCAAACCCCAATCCCATAAAAGCTGTCTTAGCAAAATCGCCACCACGTTCACCTGCTTTTAATACACTGGCGCAGGCGGTTCCTTCAGGATAAGGAAGTGTGCCGTGTTCTTTTACTATCAATGCACGACGCAATGGTATCATCATCAATGTTCCAAGAATACCACCAAAAATGGCAAGCGTAAGAATGGTAAAATAATTAAAAAATTCACTGCTGCTTTTTTCACTCAGGAATAAAAAGCCGGGCAAGGTAAACACCACGCCGGCTGCAATACTTTCACCGGCGCTTCCTGTTGTTTGAATGATATTGTTTTCAAGTATGGTCGTTTTCAGAAAGCGTCTGCCAAGCGTAATTGCAATAACTGCAATGGGAATGGAAGCGCTTACCGTTAAACCGGCTTTCAATGCAAGATAAACTGTTGAAGCGCCGAAGATGATTCCGAAAGCAGCGCCTACCAGTACACTTTTAATGGTGAACTCGGGCATAGTACTTTCATCAGGAACAAAGGGGTGAAATTTCTGTTCAGACATATGGCTTTGGTTTTGAATGAGGAAGGTAATAAAAAACCCCGATGAAATTTTTCATCGGGGTTTAATCAAAAGTTCAATCCAATTTATACCAAATGGAAGAACTATTTAGTCCAATAGAGCGTTTTAAAATTTCATACATGTATAATACCGCCCTAAGTAAATGATTGGACTAAAATATATTTCAAAGCGGTATTATTTATCCAGATGCATCATTGTCTGCAATTTTTTTGTTAGAAGAAATAAGATCAGGGATGCAATTCCAGCCATAACACAAAACAACATAAAGAAGTCAAACATATTGTTCATTTCATAACCGAGGAATCTTGTTGGCTTTCCATCCGGGTATAAAGCACTTAATACTCCAGCCAGTTTATTTGCAGCAGCATTGGCCAAAAACCAAACGGCCATTAAAAGAGAAGCAAATTTTAAAGGAGCTAATTTATTTACCATTGCCAAACCGATAGGTGATAAGCTAAGTTCACCCCAGGTATGCAAGGCATACATTCCTATCAGCCAAATCATACTTACTTTAATACCGGCTCCAACATCTTTCACACCCATTGCAATCCACAAATAGCCAAAAGCAAGCAAGAGCAAACCTATTGCCATTTTGGTGGGCGATGAAGGTTCTCTTTTTCCCATCTTCAACCATAACCATGCAAACAAAGGAGCAAAGGCCACAACAAAAATAGAATTCAATGATTGAAAGAAACTTGCAGGTACAGTAAAGAAACCAATATCCCTTTGCGTTTGTTCTTCAGCAAAGAAAGTAAGTGAAGCTCCTGCCTGTTCAAATGCACTCCAGAAAAACATCACAAAAAAGGCAAGAATAAAAATTACAGTTATTCTTTGCTTTTCATTACCGGTTAATAATTTATCTGAAAAAATAAAATATGCAATAAACAGCGTAGCAGCAATTAATAAATAGGTAAGGTATCCAATCACTTTTGCATCTAAGTATAAAAGGCCAATGGTTGAAGCAGAGAGCAAAGCAAGCCCTGCAATAATTGCAATTGGTTTTATCCAGATACCCGGTGAATTTTTTGGTGTAAGCCCCAGTATATTATTATTTGGGTCAACAACATATTTACGATGATACAGTAACTGCACAATTACACTGATCACCATTCCAATACCTGCTGCCAGGAAAGCCCATTTAAAATCGGCGGGGTTGCCGGTATCACCCACAAAGCCACAAACAAACGGACCTAAAGCGCCACCCACATTTATGCCCATGTAAAAGATTGTATAAGCAGAGTCAATTCTTCTGTCGCCTCTTGGATATAACTGACCAACCAGTGAAGAAATGTTAGGCTTAAAGAAACCATTACCTGCAATCATTAAACCTAAGCCACTAAAGAAAAGAATAGAAGATAAACCGGGCGATGATTCATACGTTGATCCGCAAAAGAAAAGAAGGAATTCGCCCATTGCCATTACTATACCACCGGCAATGATTGATCGCTGATTGCCCCAATAACGGTCGGCAATAAAGCCACCAATCAAAGGTGTTAAATACACAAGACTTGTATAACTGCCGTAAAGATTGGAAGCAAATACCTTATCAAACAAAAGAGCTTTGGTCATGAACAAAACCAAAACGGCACGCATGCCATAATAGTTAAAACGTTCCCACATTTCCGTTCCAAATAAAACCCATAATCCTTTAGGATGACCTTTTTGAGCAACAGAATGATTCATACAGTTGGTTTACGTTATTAAATAGTGAATTTTCGAAAGTAAGGATAAATTAATAAACGGCCTTCCTGTAAATCCAATAATGAATTGGATAAGCGGCTTGCAGTATATGAACTCATGCAGTAAATTCGTTTATCTAAACCTTATCTTGCACTTATGAATATTTTGCTGCTCGGCTCTGGTGGGCGGGAACATGCCCTGGCCTGGAAATTGATTCAAAGCCCTCATTGCGAAAATTTATACATCGCTCCCGGTAATACAGGTACTGCATTGTGCGGAACCAATGTGGATATAAGAGTTGGCGATGATTTTTCTCAGGCAGAACATTTTTGCAGAGCCAATCAAATTCACCTGGTAATTGTTGGTCCGGAAGATCCGCTGGTGAATGGTGTTTATGATTATTTTAAAGCAGCCCATGAGGCAGTACCTTTTGCAGAAGGTTGGTTGGGTGTAATTGGCCCTTCAAAATTTGCTGCCCAGCTTGAAGGCAGTAAAGCCTTTGCCAAAGCTTTTATGGAAAGGCATAATATTCCAACTGCATCTTACAGAGAGTTTACCATTGTGAATTTTGAAGAAGGAAGAGAATATCTTATGAACCATGCGTTGCCGGTAGTATTAAAGGCAGATGGGTTGGCCGCAGGTAAAGGAGTAATAATCTGCAACAATCCTTTGGAAGCAATTGCAGAATTTGATATGATGATTCACCAGGCAAAATTTGGTGACGCCGGAAAAAGAGTGGTGGTGGAAGAATTTTTAAATGGTATTGAAGTAAGTGTTTTTGTTTTAACGGATGGGAAGAATTATTGCATCTTACCCGAAGCAAAAGATTATAAACGGATTGGTGAAGGCGATACCGGATTGAATACAGGCGGCATGGGCGCTGTAAGCCCTGTGCCTTTTGCTGATAAGGAATTCATGGAGAAAGTGGAAGAGCGGATCATTAAACCCACCATCAACGGATTGCAAAAAGAAAACATGATCTACACAGGTTTTGTGTTCTTTGGTATTATTAAAGTGAACAACGAGCCTTTTGTTATTGAATACAACTGCCGCATGGGCGATCCTGAAACCGAGGTGGTAATTCCCCGTTTGAAAAATGATCTTGTAGAATTGCTTGTTGCAGCAGCGCAGGGAAAAATTCAGGAAGTAATAATTGAGCAGGATGCCCGGTTTGCCGTAACAATGATGGCAGTAAGCGGGGGCTATCCCGGCGATTTTTTGAAGGGTTATACAATTGAAGGACTTGATCAGCCACTTACTGAGTCCATGATCTTTCATGCAGGCACACAAGCCGATGCCGGAACGATTGTAACAAATGGCGGCCGGGTGCTGGCAGTTACTTCTTTCGGGAAAAATGTGAGCGAATGTGTATCTAAATCAAAACAGGTACTTAGCGGTATAAAATACAGGGGAATGTACTATCGTAACGATATTGGTTATGAATTTATGGAAACTAACAGAGAAGGATAGCCGAAAATTTGAAATGAGCGGAGCTGAGTTATTTCAGGGGTTTTGATCAGATGGCTGCAGTTGAAAAAATATCTTTTAAAAATTTTCTTCAAAATTCTTTCACAGGCACGGTTTTAGCGTTGTTATTCCAAATTTTTCACTCAAATTTGCAACCATCGGGAACTAATAATTTCCGGCAACCAATATGGGACTCTTTAATTTTTTTATCCAGGAAATTGCAATTGATCTTGGAACTGCCAATACCCTCATTATACACAACGATGAAATTGTTGTAAATGAACCTTCCATCGTAGCGCTTGATCGTAATAATCCCAAAAATGTACTGGCCGTGGGTAAAAAGGCCCTGATGATGCATGAAAAAACGCACGAAAGTATCCGTACTGTTCGTCCGTTGAAAGATGGTGTAATTGCCGATTTCAATGCAGCCGAGCTGATGATCCGTGAATTGATCAAATTGGTATTAACAAAAAAGCCCTTATTTGCCCCCAGGTGGCGCATGATGATTTGTATCCCCAGCAGCATTACCGAAGTAGAGAAAAGAGCTGTAAGAGACAGTGCCGAACAGGCGGGAGCACAGGAAGTATATCTGCTTCATGAACCGATGGCTGCTGCACTTGGTATTGGTATTGATGTGGAAGAACCTGTAGGGAATATGATTGTAGATATTGGCGGCGGCACAACCGGAATTACCGTTATTGCCCTGGCCGGTATTGTGTGTGATCAGAGCATTCGTATTGCAGGTGATGAATTTACGGCTGATATTATGGAAGCACTTCGCCGCTATCACAGCTTGCTCATTGGTGAACGTACTTCCGAACAGATCAAAATCCAAATTGGATCTGCCATGAAAGAATTGGATAATCCACCGGATGATATTCCTGTAAACGGTCGTGACCTTGTTACCGGTATTCCCAAACAGATTATGGTGAGCTACCAGGAAATTGCAGAAGCTTTGGATAAAAGTATTTTCAAAATTGAAGAAGCAATTCTCAAGGCTTTGGAAATGACGCCTCCTGAACTGGCGGCTGACATTTACCGCAGAGGTATTTATATTACCGGCGGAGGCGCCTTGTTACGTGGACTGGACAAGCGCCTCAATCAAAAAATAAAATTACCTATACATATTGCCGACGATCCCTTAAAGAGTGTGGTAAGAGGTACAGGTATTGCTCTGAAAAATTACAATCGCTATCCGTTTGTAATGCGTAACTAATACCATCTTGATTTACGAAATAGCGCAAGGCGCTATGAGGAAATCTCAGATGGTATTATGCCGGGTGGAAAATTGTTGGACTATTTTACTTTTCATTTCGGCATAAAAGCATGCATACAAATGGTGGAACTTTTAAATTATCCACTTTACAGTGCGGAACCTATTCGCTTTTATCAGGCGTTTTTCAGTGTTGTTGTTTTTCCTTATTCTGGAAATCATCAGTATGTTTCTGCTATTCAGGTATAATAAATTTCACCAGGCAGCTTACATGGATACCGCCGGCGAAATAACCGGCAGCATTGAAGTGCAGTATAAAAAAGTGAACGGCTACTTTCGTTTGAAAAAAGAAAACGAAGAACTGCGCCGCAGGCTTACAGAAGTACAGAATAAACTCACCGAAAATTTTCAAAGTGCAGATACAACAAAACGTATCGTAACAGATACGGTTTCTGTTGATACATCTGGCAACAGAAGAAAGTATTTGTACATGGATGCTGAAGTAGTGAATAATTCCATTACTCAGCCCAACAATTATTTTACCATTCATCGGGGAAGTAAGCAGGCGGTGCAACCGGGCATGGTGGTTTTGTCGGCAAATGGTGTGGCGGGTGTGGTGCTGGATGTTACAGATAATTTTGCAACGGTAATGAGTATGCTTAACAGGCAAAGCCGTATTAGCGCAAGATTAAAGAAGACAGGTGAGAGCGGAAGAATTGAATGGGACGGCGCTGATCCAAGATTGGTGCAACTTAGGGATATTCCAAAAAGTGTAAAGGTTGCAAAGGGCGATACAGTAATCACCAGCCAGTATTCCGATTTTCCTCCGGGTATTATGATTGGTATTATTGAAAAAGTAATTCTTGAGCAAAGCACCAATAACTACCTGTTGCAGGTGAGGCCGGTGAACGATTTCAGCCGCTTGCAAAATGTATTTGTAGTAAGTAACCTGCAACGTAACGAACAACTGGAGCTGGAAAATAAACTGAAGAAGAAAAAATGAGCAGTCTCTTAAGAAATATTATCCGTTTGATTTTTTTCATACTGGTACAGGTGTTTGTACTCAACCAGATACCACCATTGCATCAATACATCACACCTTATATTTATTTCCTGTTTATTCTTTGGTTGCCTTTCAGCATTGGAAGAAGCGGGCTGTTACTTGTTTCATTTATCACCGGTTTGAGTCTTGATTTTTTTACCAAAACACCGGGGCTGCATGCAGCTGCATGTGTGTTCATTGGTTATGTACGGCCATTTCTGATTAATTTGCTGATGTCGCAGCAGGGGAAAGAGTTTAATTACAGAGAGCCCTCAGTAACAAGTCTTGGGTTTTCACAGTACGTTACATATACAGTTGTGCTTACTCTGTTTCATCACGCAGTTTTATTTTCGATCCAGGCATTCCAGTTTGGAAATATTTTATACCTCTTATTAAAAACTTTAGGATCAACAGTTATAAGTTTGCTGCTGATAACCGTGGTAGAAATTATTTTTATCCGCAAACAAAAATTCTTAACCAATACCTGATCACTCAATCCTGAAAAATCATTAAGAGGCCATGGCCGAATTTAACCAATCAAGACAAACAATTATACGGATCATTATTGGCGTTGTGTTTGCAATTATCCTTATACGGTTAATGACGTTGCAATTGTTTACATCCAAATATTCAAAGCTTGCCAGCGACCAGGCCATTTTGCGGAAAGTGGTTTTTCCCAGCCGTGGTATTATTTTCGACCGTAAAGGCAAAGCCATCCTTGACAATGTAACCATGTACGATCTCATGGTAACACCCTCCCAACTGAAAGCTCTTGATACCTTTTCACTTTGCCGCATTTTAGGAATTGATACAATTGAATTTAAAAAAAGGATTCTTACATCCATCATCAAAAATTCAAGAAACAGGCCTTCAGTTTTTGAACCGTTACTGTCGGCAGAAAAATATGCAAGAATAAACGAAAATCTTTTCCGTTTTCAACCGGCCTTTTTTTTACAGGAGCGGCCCATCCGCAGTTATCCCTTCAACGCAGCCGCACATATATTGGGTTATGTAGGTGAAGTGGATTCATCCATGCTCAGGCGTTCCAATTTCTTTTACCAGATGGGCGATTTTGCCGGCCGCAGCGGATTGGAAAATTATTATGAAAAAGTATTGATGGGGCAGCGGGGTATTCAATACATCCTGCGTGATAATTTCAACCGCCCCATCGGTCCGTATGAAAAGGGAGAGTTTGATACGGCATCAATTGCCGGTCGTCATCTCAACACATATATTGATATTGAAGTACAACAACTCGCCGAAAAATTAATGAACGGAAAAGTAGGAAGCGTTGTTGCCATTGATCCAAAAACCGGTGGCATCATTGCCATGGCATCGGGCCCAACGTATGATCCCAATGAATTAACAGGATCCGATTCAAGAAAAAATTTCAGTCGGCTGTTTTTAGATCCTGCATCGCCGTTATTAAACCGAGGTATGCAGGGAGTTTATCCTCCTGGTTCAACTTTTAAACCACTAGGAGCATTGGTAGCATTGGATGAAGGATTGATTACCCCCTCATTTGGTTATGCCTGCTTTGGTCGCTATGGTCCTTGCGGCAGGCCGGCCTGTACACATACAGGAGGAGGCCATGCTGCAAATCTCAGTTTGTCCATTGCCAATTCCTGTAACTCGTATTATGCACATGTATTTCGTATGGCCATTGATAACCCCGCTTATAAAGACGTTGAGAAAGGATTGTTGAAATGGAAAGAATATATGAGCGGCTTTGGTTTGGGCCATAAACTGGGAATTGATTTACCCGGTGAGTATGCAGGTTATATTCCCGATACAGCAAGGTATAATAAAGTATTTCGCAGAGGTGGATGGAACTCCTGTACCATTGCTTCATTGGGAATTGGGCAGGGTGAAATGCAGGTAACTCCCTTACAAATGGCCAATGCTATTTGTTTAATTGCTAACCGTGGGTGGTATTATACACCGCATTTTGTAAAATCAATTGAAGGTGAAACGGCAGAAGACAGCATTTTAAACAAGTATCGGAATAAAATAATACCGGTGCATATTCCTGATGAATCGTACCAGGCTGTAATTGATGGAATGGAAATGGTGGTAACCAACGGTACGGCACGCAATGCAAAAATTGAAGGTTATACAGTTTGTGCAAAAACCGGAACGGTAGAAAATTATTTCAGAGGGAAAAAACAGCAGAACCACTCTTTTTTTGTTGCCTTTGCGCCAAAAGAAGATCCGAAAATAGCTATCTGCGTAGTGGTGGAGAATGCAGGTTTTGGCGCTACATGGGCAGCACCTGTTGCATCGCTTATTATGGAAAAATATCTTACTGATTCCATTGCCGGAGATAAAAGAAAAGCAGAAATAGAACGCATCAGTAATGTTTCCATCATTTCTATGAGAATTAAATATGAACGTTATGTAAGAGATTCTATTAAACAGATTAAAGATTCATTGCTCCGCATCCGTTTGGAAAAAGAACAGAAAGCAAGGATTGATTCAGCAGCGTTAACCACGATTAATGGCTCTCCCTGTTTTCCTGTAAATAAACCAACAAAAAATAAGGAGGAAAGAAATGTTGTTGCAGCAATCTTGCCAACGGATCGGTTTCAATTTAAAAAACACAATCAACCAACTCATAAAAGTTAATGGAAAAACAGGCAGGCATAGGAAAAGGAGTTGATACAACTGTTGTGCTGTTGTATTTCACATTGGTGCTGGTGGGTTTTATAGCCATTTTTTCTGTTGAGTTCAGGCAGGGCGATTCATTTGTACAATCATTGCTTGAGTTGAAGAAGAACTATTCCAGGCAGGTATTGTTTATCGGCATCAGTTCATTGGTTGCTGTATTTATTTTATTAACCGATAGTAAGTTCTTTACCACCATAGCCAATCTGTTATACATGGCGGGCATCTTACTCATGCTGTTAACGTTTGTAATTGGTAAAGATATCAGCGGTTCCAGATCATGGATTGCAATAGGCGGCGGATTTAACCTGCAGCCTGCTGAATTGTGTAAAATATTTACTGCGCTTGCATTGGCAAAATATTTAAGCCGGCAGGAAACACAGTTTACAACCATCCGGTCGCACCTCATTGCTTTTGCCATTACATTGGGGCCCGCTTTGTTGTCAATTGCACAAAAAGAAACAGGGCTTGCATTGGTTTATTTTTCTTTTTTCCTGGTAATGTACAGGGAAGGGCTGCCTGTTAGTTATCTTATCACAGGGTTTTCTTTTGTTACGCTTTTTGTAACTGCAATTGTGTTTTCTCAGTTTTGGTTTATTGTTTTAATTGTTTCTGCTGCAGTTGTATCCATCTTTTTCATGTGGAGAAAGATTAAAAAAAGGATCAGTGTTTTGTTGATGATTATTGCAATTGGCGCTTTGTGTGTGTTTTTTAAAATGTTTGTCATTGATCTTGTTTTTGATAAGGTATTGAAGCCCTATCAAACAGAAAGGGTTCTTGGTATGTTTGGTAAAGAATACCAGCCAAAAGATCCGGTTCGTAAAGCAATGCTTGAAAAAGAACTTGCAACCGGCAAAAAGAAGGATCGTAATTACAATGTTAAGCAATCAAAAATTGCTATTGGTTCCGGTAGCTTGCTGGGAAAAGGATTTTTAAAAGGCGTTACAACGCAAGGCGATTTTGTGCCCGAACAACATACCGATTTCATCTTTACCGCCATTGCTGAAAGTTTTGGTTTTTGGGGCAGTTCGTTGCTGCTGGGATTATACTTTTTTCTTCTTTTCAGGATCATTACACTTGCTGAGCGGCAGCGAAGTACTTTTTCAAGAGTATATGCTTACAGTGTGGCTTCTATCCTCTTCTTTCATGTGTTTATCAATATTTGCATGACAATTGGTTTAATGCCTGTAATTGGCATTACATTGCCCCTGCTGAGCTATGGCGGTTCATCACTTGTTACATTTACCATTCTCATTTTTATTATGCTTCGGCTGGATGCTGACAGGCAAATGGTGTTGCGGTAACCTAAAATCCGAAAAGATTTTTTCTTTGCGCCTTAAAGCCAAGACTGACAATATTTTCAAGAATTAATCCCGCCTGTGGCGGGATGATTTTTTTATTATCCTCTTTGCATATCCTTTGTCCCGCAATATGCGGGATGAAATTTTTCTTTTTCTTTCGGAATTCAGAGTTGATGTATTTGTCAGTTTTTTTTATTAACCTTTGTTCAGGCATTTGAAAACTTTAAATGGACAAAAGCATGAAAAAGTTTCTTTGTACATTTTATCTTCCCGGTGAGTTAGATACTGAGTTTTGGGAATTGATACCCCGCCATCGCAATTATATTAATAACCTCATGCGTGAGGAGGTGATTATTACCTATTCAGTAAACGATACCCGCAGTAAAGGATGGGTGGTGCTGAGTGCTGAATCTGAAATGGAAGCGGCTGAACTGATAGACCGGTTTCCCATCCGCCGTTATATCAATTATGAAATGGATGAGCTGTTTATTTTTGATTCTATGATGGGCGCACCCAAACTGGTGATGAACTGATACCAAATGGAAGAACTATTTAGTCCAATAGTGCGTTTCAAAATTTCATACTTGTATAATGCCGCCCTAAGCAAATGATTGGATAAGATATATTTCAAAGCGGTATGATTTCGTTCCACATCAACTTGCCTGTATCTTTGCCCGATGAAAATTATTCCGCTCTCTGAAGGAAGTTTTACAGTGGATGCTTCCAAAAAATTTATTCCTTTTGATCATTCCCTTGACAATATAAAAGACAGACCTGCAGGTAGCTTGCTGGTAGAGGTGCAGCCTTTTGCAGTTATTACCTCAAAAGACATTTTGGTACTTGATACAGGGCTTGGTTTTTCCATGCCCGATGGCACTTTACAAATACATTATAACTTAATGCAGGCAGGAATCAATCCCCTTGATGTTACAAAAGTGCTTATGAGTCACCTGCACAGGGATCATGCAGGCGGAGTGAGCAAAGAAGATGCAGTATTAAAGAAAAAATTCCTGAGCTTTCCCAACGCAACTTACTATGTAAACAAACAGGAACTTGAAATTGCAGTGAGCAAGCTCTCAAAATCATACAATATTGATGATGTGAGTTTACTTACCGAAGCAGACAATATTGAACTGATTGAAAGCACCGGTGTAATTGATGATTATATTGATTACGAGTGGACTGGTGCACACAGCCCCTGGCACCAGGCTTTCCTTATAAAAGAAAATAATGAAACCGTGTTCTTTGGGGGCGATGTAGCGCCCCAGCTATATCAAATGAAAACCAAGTTTGTTGCCCGGTATGATTTTGATGGAAAGCTTGCAGCCGACATCAGAATGAAATGGTGGGCACAGGGTGAAAAAGAGGGATGGAAGTTTTTATTTTATCATGATGTAAAAAATCCTGTCTTCAGTTTCAATTCTTAAATACTTCTGCTTTTGTAGTTTATATACTACAAAATTATCTGTCATGTCTTTGTCAATTGACTGAAGGATGGTTATACATGCATATAAGTTCTTCAAACCTGTTCTGTTTTTTTGCCGCAATTATTTCAGTGAAGCAAAAGTCTTAAAAATGGGGAAGTGCTGAAAAGCAATGCTGGCAAGGGTTTGCGCCAAAAAAATAGGCCAACCCTGAAAAGAGTCGGCCGTTGCTAACCTATGAAAAACACCTATTCGCAAATTTATAACATTAGTATTTAAATTTCCAAATTAATTTTTACTTCTGTGTTGTAACATTGGCCTGTTAGGGCGGTTTTTTAACTGATTCAATAAAACACCACGAAATTCTCTTTCTGCCTGGAAGAATTTATTCATTCTGGGCTGTCCTATTACACCAACAATACGGTCACGGTATTTTTTTCTTACATCAATCACTTTCTGATCTCTTTCAATTTCACCTTCATTGGGATTGTTTCTGTGCTGGAGCATTACATGCCGCATATCTCTTTTGTACTCATTGTAAACAGGCCAAAATTTCTGTGCCTCATCAATTGTGAGGTCAAGCTTGCGGCTGATGAATGCAATTTCAAGCGCCTGAATTTTTTCTTCCTGTTTAGGATCAGGTTGTTGTTGCTCCTGTGCAAAAGCAAAACCTGTGATGCTGAGCAATAAAATTGTAAGTGTAAATATTTTTTTCATACTCCTATCCTCCTGTTCGTAATTGTATTAATTCGTTTTTTGTTCTGTTTTTTCCAGCTCTTTCATGAATGATTCTAAAAATTCATCATCCATATATTCTGCCGCAGCAGGTAATTGTGCTTCATCAATTAATGCAGCTATTGTTTCTGCATCTTTACTGTCTGATGTCAGTTTCAGGTAATTGATAATTTCTTCATCACTTATTTGCGCCAGTTCTGTATTGATTTGTTCTTCTGTTTTAATTTTTGAATTACCTGCAATACTTCCAATTGTGTTTGGTTGCTGAATAAAGAAGTTAATACCAAATGCAATGAAACCAAACAGTGCGGCAGCCGCTGCATAACGTGTCCAAACTCTTCTGCTGAAAATGGAAACAACTTTTGTTCCCATTGTTGTTTTTTCAACAACACTTGCACACAGATTTTCAAAATAGCCAACCGGCACATCATACAGATTTGTTTTGTTTAAACCCGCAAGCAAGGGAGATAATGCCTTCAACTCTTCAGCAACTGCTTGTTCTTCCTGTGCTTTTATTTTGGAAAGAATGCTGTCTGATAATGTATCGAAATATCCATGCGGTATATCCTGTGGCATTTGTTTCCCCGCAACATAGAGCAAAGAGTTTTCTTCGTTACCACCTGCTGCAATTCTTGCCATGATTACCGTGTCTAATGAATCAAAATACCCAACAGGAATGGTATAAGGTGTTTCTCCGCTTATTTGGGCAACGGCCGGGCTTATTTGCTCTAATTCTTTCAATATATCTTTACTGCGTGTCATTTTCTATGTTGATAGATGTTGTTTGTGGTTAATAGTTTAACGGTTCAGGATAAAATCCTCTATTTTTTTCACTGCGTGATGATAGCTGGCTTTCAATGCTCCTTCACTGGTTTCAAGTACCCTGCTCATTTCCTGGTAAGGCATTTCATCATAATACCTGAGGTTGAAAACAGCTCTCTGTTTTTCGGGCAGTTGCTGAATGGCCAATTGCAGTTTCCACTCCAGCCGATTGGCGTCAAAATGTTTATCTGCTTTAATGGAATTGCTCAGGCCTGCTTCCGATTCATCCATTGAAACAGCCGATCTTTTTTTCTTTTGCTCAATAAAAGTGAGACTTTCATTGGTGGCAATGCGGTAAAGCCAGGTATAAAGCTGGCTGTCTTCCCTAAAATTCTCCAGCCCGTTCCATACTTTGATAAACATGTTTTGCAGCACATCGTTTGCATCTTCATGCTCTACCACCATGCGGCGTACATGCCAGTACAGTTTTTCCTGGTATTTTTTGATGATACGGGTATAAGCCCGCTCTTTTGTGGCCGGCTCATGGAACTGCAGCAGTAATTCCTTGTCGTCTGGTTGGGTCATGAATAGAGGTTTTCTGGTTTTGGATTTTTCATAAAAGTAAAAAACCCATCGGTAAGATGGGTTTTATTCTGAATAGTTTAACCAAACTTATTTTCTTGCCATAACTTTTTCGGCAGCAGCAACAATATCGGGTATATCCAAGCCGTACTTTTTCAACAGATCCATGGGTTTACCGCTTTCGCCAAATGTATCTTTTGTACCTACATATTCAATGGGAACAGGGAAGTGTTTGGCTGCCACTTGTGCAATGCTATCGCCCAGGCCACCAATGATATTATGCTCTTCGGCAGTAACTGCACATTTTGTTTTGCGGATGGATGCCAGTACCGCTTCTTCATCCAATGGTTTGATGCTGTGGATATTGATTACCTCAACTGAAATGCCTTTTTCCTGTAATTGCAAACCAGCTTGGATGGCGTACCAAACCATGTGGCCGCAGGCAAAGATGGTTACATCAGTACCATCGCTGAATTTCTGTGCTTTACCAATTATAAATTCATCTTCTGGTTTGGTAAAGATGGGCCATACGGGGCGGCCAAAACGCAGGTAAACAGGACCCTGATAATCTGCTATAGCCATGGTTGCCTGTTTGGTTTGATTATAATCGCAGGGTACAATCACCGTCATACCGGGCAACATCTTCATCAAACCAATATCTTCAAGGATCTGATGTGTAGCACCATCTTCACCCAATGTAAGACCGGCATGCGAAGCACAGATCTTTACATTCTTATCACTATATGCAACACTTTGACGGATTTGATCATAAACACGACCGGTACTGAAATTAGCAAATGTTGTAGTGTATGGAATTTTACCACCAATGGTTAATCCGGCAGCAATCCCAATCATATTGGCTTCGGCAATACCTACCTGGATAAAACGCTCAGGAAATTCTTTGATGAATGCGCCCAGCTTTAATGAGCCAGCCAGATCAGCAGTTAGTGCAACAATATTTTCATTCTTACGGGCAGCTTCTACTATGCCATCGCCAAATCCGCTGCGGGTATCTTTATTACCGCTTACCTGTATATCCTGTAAAGTCATTTGCAGAAATTTATGAGGAATTTAAAATTGCTGCAAAGAAAAGGGAAAGTTTTGAGTTGAAGGGTAAATTGATCATGCAATTACCATGTAATGCGTACGGGTAAACCACCTTGAACACAACCACCGTTAATTCAAATTACTGTTCTGGCTGCTGTACAAACTCTCGTCTTTTTTGAGATTCAGTTCCCATTGCCATGCCGTTTGCATCATCTCTTCCAATGTAAATTGAGGGTTCCAGCCCAGGAAGGTTTTTGCTTTATCATTATTGGCATAAGTGGCAATTACATCACCTGCACGGCGTGAACCTATTTTATAATTCAGCTTTTCACCGCTTATTTTTTCAAAGGCTTTAATTGCTTCCAGCACAGTTACTCCATTTCCGGTTCCAAGATTAAATACTTCACATCGTGCAAAGTTCTTTCCTTCAATTAAATAATTCAATGCAAGAGTGTGTGCATGTGCAAGGTCACACACATGAATATAATCACGGATGCAGGAACCATCTCTTGTATCATAATCATTGCCAAAAACAGTTACTTGCGGAAGTTTGCCGATGGCAGTTTGTGTAATGGCCGGTACTAAGTTTTGCGGTTTGCCAATTGGTAATTCACCAATAATGCCGCTGGGATGTGCCCCAACGGGGTTAAAATAGCGAAGAAGAATGGCATTTGATACAATTCTTTTTACGGTTTCGCTTACAATCTGTTCGCCCATTTGTTTGGTATAACCATAAGGACTTTCAGCAGGTTTTGGCATTGTTTCTTCCGTTACAGGAACCTGATCGGGATTACCATATACCGTGCAGGAAGAAGAAAAAACAAAATGAGGTACTTTAAATTCCTGCACACATTTCAACAGGTTGATGAGAGACATGAGATTGTTTTCAAAATACAGCAACGGCTTCTCTACACTTTCGCCAACTGCTTTGTAAGCTGCAAAATGAATTACACCGGCAATATCTGCATTCTCCTGCAACACAGCGAATGTTTCATCATAGTTGCACAAATCAACTTTATAGTTCTTGATTTTTTTGTTGAGAATTTTTTCAGCACCTTCCAGTAAACGCAGGTTTGATCTTGAGTTATCATCAACACAGATCACTTCATATCCATTTTGTACAAGATCAACAATGGTGTGCGAGCCAATATAGCCGCATCCTCCTGTAACTAATATCTTCTTCATGTTTGTGTTATGACGCTTTTAAAAATTTTATTTAATCAGGTTCATTAAATATTGGCCATACCCGCTTTTTAATAAAGGCTGGGCCAGTTCTTTCAGTTGTTCAGTTGTAATAAATCCTTTGTGCCAGGCAATTTCTTCAATACAGGCAATTTTAATTCCCTGTCTTTGTTCAATTACCTGTACAAATTGCGATGCCTGCATTAAACTGTCAACTGTTCCCGTATCAAGCCATGCAGTACCACGGTCAAGAATAGAAACTTTCAGTTTACCTCTTTTGAGATACTCTTTATTTACATCTGTAATTTCATATTCGCCTCTTGGGCTTGGTTTCAGTTCTTTAGCAATCTTTACTACTTCGTTATCATAAAAGTATAAACCGGGAACGGCGTAATTGCTTTTTGGGTGGGAGGGTTTTTCTTCTATGCTTAACGCTTTAAGGTCTTTGTCAAACTCCACTACGCCATAACGTTCAGGATCGCTTACATGATACGCATAAATAATTCCGCCATCGGGGTTGGTATTATTTTCGAGCAGCTTGCCGAGGCCTGCGCCATAAAAAATATTATCGCCCAATACCAATGCTACTTTATCATTGCCAATAAATTTTTCACCAATTACAAATGCCTGTGCCAAACCATTAGGTACGGCCTGCTCTTCATAATAAAAATTTACTCCCAAATTTTTTCCATTGCCCAGCAGGCGTTTAAAGTTGGGTAAATCATGTGGAGTAGAAATAATGAGGATATCCCTGATGCCTGCCATCATAAGAATAGACAGTGGGTAATAGATCATCGGCTTATCATAAACGGGCATGATCTGTTTGCTGATAGCAAAGGTTATAGGGTGCAATCTTGTACCTGATCCGCCGGCAAGAATAATTCCTTTCATGTGTTCATTTTTATTTTTTCAATTGTCACATAGTATATCCATAAAAATTATCATCGTCCCGCCAATGGCGGGATATAATTTAGTTCCCCGCCTGAACGGAACGGGCAGGGATAATTTTTATAGATATTTCATACAGTTATTGATTTGCGGCAAAGATGAATAAAAAAAAGGATAGCGAAAGGCTATCCATTAACTCAATATTTAAAATCATATTACTGAATAAAAAAACTCACCAGCCAATAAACGGCTGCTGCTAAAAGACCACTTACCGGTATGGTTAATATCCAGGCCCACATCAGGTTTACCGTAACACCCCAACGCACTGCTGAAAGTCTTTTGGTGGCTCCCACACCTATAATTGAACCTGCAATGGTATGCGTGGTGCTAACCGGAATTTTTAAAGCCTCGGTTACAAATAATGTAATAGCTCCTGCAGTTTCCGCAGCCACTCCTTCAAAAGGGGTAACCTTGGTAATTCTGGTACCCATTGTTTTTACAATTCTCCATCCCCCGGTTAAAGTGCCTAATCCTATGGCCAAATGACAGGCAAAAGGTACCCAGTAAGGCATTTGGCTTACATCAGAAATTTCCCCGGCAGCAATCATGGCAGCAGCAATAATGCCCATTGCTTTTTGAGCATCGTTACCGCCATGTCCTATACTGAAAGCAGCCGATGAAACCAATTGCAGTTTCTTGAACCATTTGTTAGCTCTGTAAGCATTTAATTGATGCAGGTAAAGTGTAAACAAGGCCATTACAACTATAATAAATGCGAGTAATAGCCACTTAAAATTATGTGAATAGAAAACAACTTTTACTAAGTAATAGTGTGAATTTGATTTCAATTTTGCAGGGTCCAATTCAAGGTGGTAATAAAGAAACAGGCCAACGCCGGCCAGTATAGCCAGTGCTATGAGTTTAGGCATGATCCCTTTTTTGAATGAATTCAAAAACCATATTGACATAATAAATGCCATTAGCATTCCCACCAACGGAGCAAGGAAAATAAAGCTGGCAGTTTTGATAACTACTTCAGAATTAACAGAGTCAAAACCGGCATGAGCAATTGCAGCCCCTGCAAACCCTCCTATTAACGTATGTGATGATGAAGAAGGAATTCCAAACCACCAGGTAAGTAAATTCCAGAATATAGCAGCGATAATTCCTGAAAAAATGACCGGCAATGTAATAAATTCTTTATGCACCGTTTTGGAAATAGTGGTAGCTACATTAAAGTCAGTGAAAATATAAAGCGCTATAAAATTGAAAAAGGCAGCCCATACCACGGCCTGAAAAGGAGTTAGTACTTTGGTAGAAACAACAGTGGCAATGGAATTGGCTGCATCATGAAAACCATTGATGTAGTCAAATATTAAAGTAAACGCAATGATAATAATTAATAAAGACATAGTAGTTTGAATGTAATGATGTGCTGATTAGCCAATATGCTGTTGAATAAATTATTTATGCATATTTCACAATGATGGTTTCAATTACATTCGCAGCATCCTCACATTTATCGGTAGCATTTTCCATTACCTGGTAGATCTCTCTCTTTTTAATTACTTCTTTGGCATCATTCTCTGTTGCAAACAAGCGCTCAATGCTGAAATCAAATACATCATCGGCCTGGTTTTCAATACTGTTTACACGAACCAATGCGTCGGTGATCTGTCGCATGTTTTTCATGTTCCTCAGTTCATATACGGCAATTTTGATATTTTCACATGCCTGTACAATCAGCTCGGCCATTTTTTGAATGCCATCTTCCATTGGGTTTACACGGTAAAAGTTGATCTTTTTTGCAGATGCGAAAATATAATCAGCCACATCATCCATGGATGATGCCAGGTAGTGAATATCTTCCCGGTCAAATGGGGTAATAAAATTGCGGCTGAGTTCAGTAAAAATTTTATGTGTCAGGTCATCATTCTTATGTTCCAGGTCTTCAATCTGGCTGAGGATTTGTTCCCTGATTTCGAAAACGGGTTCATTCACCATCTTTTTCAGCAGAACCGCCATTTCAAGCGAGGTAATGGAAACTTCGGCAAACAATTGATAAAAGACCCTGTCTTTAGGGAGAAAAATTTTCATGATTGAGTTGAATGCTGACATAGCTGATTTTTAAATTTCGGCAAAGGTAGTTTAATGCGTTTTTGAGCCTTCCCGATCTGATGAGTTAATAATTTCTTAACATTGGGCAGTGGATGCCTTTTTACCTTTGTGCAGCTTAAGGAAATTTAACATGAACAATCAGTTTTGCAGGCTGTTTTTCGGCCTTTTCTTGCTTTCACCCCTGTTTAGCAACGCCCAGTTTTTGATGGATATGATTGATACCAGCAAGGAAGCGGGGAAAGGCATGCTGGGCATTTATAAAAAGTTTGATCACCTGCGATTAAGCGGATACATCCAACCCCAATTCCAGGTAGCGGAATCAAAAGGAATAAAAAGCTTTGAAGGGGGCGATTTTTCCTCACAGGTAAACAACCGCTTCATGTTAAGAAGAAGCCGTGTGCGGATTGAATATGTTCATTTTGGAAAAGAAACAAAGCCGGGCGTGCAAATTGTTTTTCAGTTTGACGTAAACGAAAGAGCCTTCACAATACGGGATGTTTGGGGAAGAGTGTTTGAAAATAAACTTCAGTTGTTTTCATTTACCACAGGAATGTTTGCCAGGCCAGTGGGATATGAAGTAAATCTCAGCAGTAGTGACAGAGAGTCTCCGGAAAGAGGTCGCATGAGCCAAATACTGATGAAGAGTGAACGGGACCTTGGTGCCATGCTTTCATTTGAACCACGTAAAAAAGAGCACAAACTCAGATACTTTAAAATGGATGTTGGTTTTTTTAACGGGCAGGGCATCAATGCCGCAGGCGATTTTGATAACAGCAAAGATATTATTACCAGGGTTGCATTAAAGCCTTATCCTTTGGGGAAGAAGTTGATCCTTTCTTCAGGTGTTTCATTACTTCACGGAGGGTTATTGCAAAATACAAATTATAAACATGAAACTTTTGCTGTTGCGGGTATCAGAAAAATGGTTGTTGATTCACTTACAACGAATGTTGGCGCCGTATCGCCAAGGAAATATTATGAAGCTGATGTGCAGATCAAACTCAGAAATAAAAAAGGATTTACTGAATTAAGAGGTGAGTTTATAACAGGTACTCAAACAGGCACGGCCAACAGCAGTGAAACTCCTGTTGCACTGTTAACAGGAAACGAAGGGTTTCATATCCGACAGTTTAATGGCGCTTATGTTTATTTTTTGCAACACCTGTTTTCTGAACAGCATCAATTGATCATAAAATATGATTGGTATGATCCCAATACAAAAGTTGCCGGTAAAGAGATTGGTGTGCCGGGCACAAATTTTTCTGCTGCCAATATTAAATACACAACATTGGGCTTTGGCTACATCAACTATATTACAGAAAACATAAAGCTGGTTCTTTATTATGCCCGTGTGTGGAATGAAAAAACACAACTTGCGGGTTATACTGCTGATGTGAAAGACAATGTGCTTACCTGCCGTTTGCAGTTTCGTTTTTAAATACTTCACTTCTTACTGCTGTAGTTAACATTGGCTTAATACGCAGGTAATGTTTCCTTAACATGCGGTTCACTTTCGGGTAACATTGTACAGGTTTCTTTGCGTTACAAATTGAAGGTATGCAAAGGAAAGCTTTAAGGACATTAACTGCACTGTTAACCATCTTATTTTTTACTCTCACATCAGCAGCACAATCACTGAAATTAAATGGCCGTGTGCTTAACCAGAAAAACGAACCTATACCCGGTGCTTCTATCACCGTTTCGGGAAGCAGTAAAGTGGTTGCCGCTGATGTGGAAGGAAGATTCAGCTTTATTCTTGAGGTTTCAAAAAAATACACAATCACAATAACTGCAGTAGGTTATCAATCCAAATCTGTGGATGAGATAGAAGTGAAAAATAATGATGCAAATGTCTTTGATATTGTTTTAGAAGTTTCAGCAAAGCAGGGAGCCGAAATTATTATTCAAAGTACAGCTAAGAAAGAAACGACGAATGCTTTAATCTCGTATCAAAAAAACACCAATACGGTTTCTTCTGTTATCTCTGCTGAAAGTATCCGTCGGTCGCCAGATAGAAATACAGGTGAAGTATTGAAACGTACAACCGGCGCCAGTATTCAGGAAGGGAAATTTATCATCATCAGAGGCTTGGCTGACCGCTACAACCAAGCCATGCTGAATGGTGTTTTATTAACCAGTACTGAACCCGACAGAAAAACGTTTTCATTTGATCTGATTCCTGCTTCCATGATTGATAATATTATTATCAATAAGGCATTTGTACCGGAGTATCCCGGTGAGTGGGCGGGTGGTTTAATTCAGGTAAACACAAAAGACATTCCCTCCAAAAGTTTCTTTAATATTCAGGTAGGTACAGGTATTAATTCACAAACAATTGGCCAAAAATTTTATAAAGACAAAGCTGGTAAAACAGATTGGTTAGGAATAGATGATGGAACAAGATCATTGCCCGGCAGCTATACCAGAAAAGCAGAGTTTGATATTTTATCTCCTGCTGAAAAAACGGCCATTGGTAAGCAAATGCGTAATGTATGGGCACCTGTAGAAATAACAGCACCCATCAATGTTTCTTTGCAATTGAATGGTGGTTTTAGTGGTAAGTTTTTAGGAAAGAAGATTGGAGGAACAGCAGGAATCAGCTACACTAAAAGCAACCGTAAACTCAATTTGATCAACAGGTCGAATGCTTTATCCGGTGGAGTTTTCACAGAAAACTATGATTTTAATGATAATCGGTATGTACAGGATGTTTCTGTTGGTGCGTTGGGAAGCTTGTCTATACAGCTAAACTCTCTGAATAAAATATCAGTAAAATCAATTGTCAATCTTAACTCTGCAAATAATATTACACTGCGCACCGGTGATGATTTTAACAGGGGCGAAGACATCAGGGCTACTGAATTAAGCTTTAAGCAAAATACTTTCTTTACAACTCAATTAAATGGTGATCACAGTATTTCAAAAGCATTGAAATTTAAATGGTACGGCGCTTTCAATATTCTGGATGGTTATATACCTGATCAGCGCCGGATTGCTTATTCAAGATTTACAAATACGCAGGATCCATTTCGTTTGCTGATTTCTAATTCCCTGTCTCAGCAAAGCGGCAGCCGTATTTATCAAACGCTGAGCGATTATATTTATACAGCCGGCGCTGATTTAAACTACAACTTTAATTTGTTTAATCAAAAGCAGGCGATCAAAGGCGGGTATATGCTGCAGGTTAAAGACCGCCTTTATGATGCTCAGCTTTTTGCCAATTATCTTCCTTTGGATAATCCTCTGCTTACATTGTTGCCGGCAGACCAGGTATTTAACACTGATAATTTTGGTGATGGTACTGGTAATAAATTTGCTTTTGATGCTATCAAGGGTAAAACATTCCGGTACATGGCCAATACTATTTTGAATGCCGGTTTTTTGCAGTTCGATAACCAGTTTGCAAAAGGATTACGGGTGGTTTGGGGTTTACGGGTTGAACATTTTGATCAGTTGGTGGGCAGTGTAAAAAAATGGGATCCCCGCCATACCTATTCAAAAGTGATTGACTTTTTACCGGGTGTAAATGCAACGTTCAAACTTAATTCAAAAACGAATATCAGGCTTTCAGGTTCTCAAACAGTCATCCGTCCTGAACTTCGTGAGCTTTCATTCCTGAACCTTTATGATTTTGAATTGAATGCTTCTGTACAGGGAAACCCATCGCTTAAAAGGACCAAAATTTCAAATCTTGATTTACGGTACGAGTTTTATCAAAAAGCGGGTGAAGTTTTTACTGTTGGAATTTTTTACAAAAATTTCATTAATCCAATTGAACAGTTATTTAACGAAGGCATTGGCGGATCCAGCACCTTCAGTTATCAAAATGCAAAGGAAGCCAATACGTATGGCGTAGAAGTGGAGATCAGAAAAAAACTTGACTTTGTTACCAACACATTAAAGAATTTCACCTTCCAGGCCAATGCTTCTTATATCAACAGTAAAGTAAAAGATGAGGTGTTTAATATTAACCGGTCATTACAGGGGCAGTCTCCTTATGTTTTGAATTTTGGTTTATTGTATGATCTGGAAAAAGCAGGTTTCAGCAGTACCCTTTTATTTAACCAGGTTGGTGAAAGAATTTATCTGGTTGGTGATTTAACAGCCGGTGCAGGAGCGCCTGATATCTACGAAGCACCGAGAGCTTTACTGGATTTTCAGATGAGTAAAAAACTGATAAAGAATAAAGCAGAACTGCGTTTGAGTATTTCTGATCTGCTGAATTCAACACAATATTTCTACCAAAATGCAGGGGGCAAAAAAACACTCCAGAAAGAAGTTGATGCTTACCGTTTTACCAGAACATCCGGAACTACATTCAGCATAACATTTAATTATTCATTATAACAGTTATACTAAAATTTAAAAATAGAGAAATGAAAAAGTACATTTTTTATCTGTTAGCCATAGTTGCAATAGCTTTTACCGGCTGTAGAAAAATTGAAACGGACGGTGAAATACAGGTTGTTATTGTAAATGGTGGTGGCAGCGGTACAACCGGAGAAACAATTACGTTACAGGGTCGTATTAATAAAGACGATACTTTGCGTAAAAAAAATACATACATTCTGAAAGGTTTGGTGTACATCGTTGGCAACCATACCTTAACAATAGAGGCAGGCACAACAGTTAAAGGTTCTTTCAGTGGCGTTGATGTGGCGGCATTGATCATTACCCGTGGATCAAAATTAATAGCAATTGGAAACCCATCAGAGCCTGTTATTTTCACTTCCGCTTCTCCTAATCCACAATCTGGTGATTGGGGAGGAATTGTTATTTGCGGAAAAGCACCCGTAAATACAGCTTTTAATGGTATTGCAGGTCTTATACAGGTGGAAGGTGGTATTGATAATGCAAATGGTGATGGACTGGCTGGTTCAGGCGATGCAGTTGCACCAGCGCCAATTGCCAATGATAATTCAGGTACGTTGCAATATGTGCGTATTGAATTTGCAGGATATGCATTTCAACCGGATAAAGAGATTAACAGTCTTACAATGGCTGCTGTGGGAAGCGGAACTACCATTGACCATGTACAGGTTGTTTATGCTAAAGATGATGCGTATGAATGGTTTGGCGGTACAGTAAATGCAAAGTATTTAATTGCTTATAAAACACAGGATGATGATTTTGATACAGACAACGGATATAGCGGTAAAGTACAATTTGGATTGATCATCCGTGATTCTTTAATTGCTGATATCTCTAATTCAGAAGCTTTTGAAAGTGATAATAATGCAAGTGGCACAACAGTTGGTCCTAAGACAACGGCGATATTCAGCAATATTACTGCTATTGGGCCAAGAGCTGCATTAACGAATATTGGAAGTGCACTTTTCAGAGGCGGTGCACATATAAGAAGGAACTCCGGAATATCAATTTTCAATTCTATTATTATGGGCTGGCCAAGAGGCATTGAAATTGATGCAACAACAGGAACTTCAACAGCATTGAATATTGAAGACAGTACTTTACAGTTAAGAAATATTACAATTGCAGGATGTGCTACCAACACAAGATTTTCAGGAACAGCAGGGGCTACCATTACCAATGATGCTGCTTTTACAGAATGGTTTACAAGATCTTATTTTAACAACGATATTCTTACAAATACCTCTGATGCTAAACTGATACAACCCTTTAATTATTTTGCACCAGATCCTACTCCTTTTGGCGGATCGGGCGGTAATCAAAAAATCCTGACAGGCGGCGGATTTACAGATACTAAATTCAGCGGTGATACGTTTTTTGATAAAACAGTAACATTTCGTGGTGGTGTTGCACCAGCAGGGGAACTGGCAAGCTGGTGGAAAGGCTGGACAAAATTTAATTATAGTAATTGATAACGATCTTCAAAAAAGCATCCATCATTTATTTGATGGATGCTTTTTTAATTCTGCCCATTTTGGATGAAGGGTTTACTATACGAAGCAATGAGTGCTTACATAACATTATAATAATTATTCAGTAATTATTTAGTAACAACATAGGGTCAAATTACACAGATTAATGATTTGTAAAAAATTTATTTAACTATTTCCTTAAGCAAGTATCCTCTATTCCGCCCCCTGTTCCCAGGGGGCGTCTTTTATTTCAAGCAGTTGTACTAAATAACAATTAAAACATGATGGGATAATAGTTTGATAAAGCAGGGTGGGCATCTTTGTTATGCGCTGATAAAATTATCATACAAGCATACTGAGTACTACGTAGCTTACACAACAAAACAATGATTGAATTCATTGGAGAAAATCAAAAATTATGTAACCTATCTAATGAGCGTAGTAGTATAGCAATCGAGGGTTCATTTTCTCATGTTTTTGACTGGAAATACACCGTCCTGATTCTTCAGGATGGTTTTTTATTTGCAGGAATGCCTACACTTCTGTTTTCTCTGTTTTTCCATCCAATGTAAAACCAAACGTAGTGCCCACATCAAGTGTGCTGCGTACATGCATAACATGATCATGAGCTTCAACAATGTGTTTGCAGATGGAGAGCCCCAAACCGCTGCCGCCTTCTTTTCGGCTGCGTGCAAGATCGGTACGGTAAAAGCGTTCAAATATTCTTGTAAGGTATTCTTCAGCTATTCCAAAACCATCATCACTTATTTCAATCAATATATTTTCATCATCAGTTTTGTAAGCGCTGAAAACAATGGCGCCATTTTGTTTGCCGTATTTAATGGCATTGTCAACAAGGTTAATCAATACCATCCTGATCTTTTCTTTATCTGCATAAACGGTAATGGGCAGTTCGCATCCTTTTTTGATGTAGGTTTTAATATTTATAGCCGATGCTTTGATGGATAAACTTTCAAATACTTCACTGATCAGCTCCTGTATCACAAAATTTTCTTTGAAGAGCCGTTGTTCCCCGCTTTCGAGTTTTGAAATTTCATCCAGGTCGTCAACAAGATTTACAAGCCGGTCAATATTCCTGGAAGCACTTACTAAAAATTTTTTAGCCACTTCTTCTTTGTTCATGGCGCCACTCAGCAATGTATCAACATAACCCTGTACGGCAAAAATGGGTGTCTTTAATTCATGGCTCAGGTTTTGTAAAAATTCTTTGCGGAATTGTTCATTTTGTTTCAGGATTTCGATCTCCTGTTTTTTTTGCTCGGCCCATTGTTCCACTTCTTCACTTACTTCCTGCAAACTTTTTTCGGGCAATACAGATTTATTAAAAAATTCTTCCCGCTTGGTAGCTTTTCTTTGTGCTATGAATTTATAAATGAGTTTGATGTGCCGGTAAATAAACCGCTCTGTAAAATAACGGATGAGTAAATAGCTGATAACAAATAAAACAGCAAAAGAGGCCAATGCTATCCACCAGCTTTTAATGAAGAAATAATTGGCAATTCCTACCAGCAGTGAAATGGCAAATGCATTGATAGCTGCAACCTGTACGGGAGTAAGCTGGCGTGTATTGAACATACTTCTTTGCCTGGGTTTATGCAGGCGAAGTTACTACTACGCTCAAAACTTATTTCGGATTAGTTTTTCTTTATAACTACACCATTACTTATCAGCATGAGCTGTGTAGTACGCAGCAGAAAGAAATCAGGCAGCAGAAAGATCAAATTTATACCCAACTCCTTTTACAGTGGTAATGCAGTCAATCTCTAATTTTTGTCTGATTTTGCGGATGTGTACATCAATGGTTCTGTCGCCAACAATAACATCAGCGCCCCATACCTGGCTTAATATTTCATGGCGCAGAAAAACCCTTCCCGGCTTTGATGCAAGCAGAGCCAGCAGTTCAAATTCTTTTTTGGCAAGAATAATATTCTGTCCCTTATGCTTTACAAGAAACTGTTCTTTATCAATTTGCAGATCCCCAACTTTAATCACTTTCTCATCCCCACGGTAAGTTCTGCGGAACAATGCATTTACCCGGCTGATGAGTACTTTAGGGCTGATGGGTTTGCTTACATAGTCATCGGCACCCATTTCCAGTCCTTTTACATGACTTGCTTCATCATTCAATGCCGTAAGTATAATGATGAGCGTATTTGCATAAACCGGTTGGGAGCGGAGTATCTGGCATACTTCCATACCCGTTTTGCGGGGCATCATTACATCAAGAATAATTAAATCGGGCTGATGTTGTTTGGCAGTGATCAATGCTTCATCACCATCCTTTGCTTTAAGAACAGTGTAGCCTTCGGCAGTTAAGTTATATTCAAGAATTTCAAGAATATCAGGCTCGTCATCGGCTATTAAAATTTTTTTTCGGTTGGGTTCCATGTCTGTGCTGCAAATGTAGATGCCTATTTCCATGCATAGCTACACATAATATTATAAAATTGTTAACGGGTTTTTGCTGTTTAGCCCTCTTTAGCCTGCAACCTGTTATGGTTCAAAATGTTCTTATTGGAAATTTGAAGTTAATTTTGCCAGCGATGAGAAGAAATACTTTAAGCTTAGTACTTGCATTATGCGTTTCATTTGCTTCTGCGCAAAGCAGGATTTCCTTCGATACCAATAAGGTTACAATCCCCATGTCGAGGCAGATATGGCATGATAACATTGATAAGGAGCAAAAAAGAACCGACAGGGTGGATGGCAAGATTGATCAGTTTCTCAAACTCAGCAACAATGAGGATCTTAATATTCAAATCACAGATGTTATTCTGCGGAAAGTGGATGAACTGCAGGCAAATATTGAACGCATGGGCGGTGATAATAACTTCAAGATTGGTTACCTGCGCTCTTTAAGAGAACTGTTACAGGCCATTGCAGCACAGGCAAAGCAGAAAGATATTCCCCAGCTTATTCCGCAAATATTTAAAAGTTATGAAGAATGTATGCAGCGGCAGGTTGCCGGGCAAAGCCTGCTACCTGTATTTGAAAAATTACCTTTCCAGGGAGCCGAATTACTGGCAACGGTGTTTGCACAGAGCAAAGAAATGGCGGAAGTAAAGAAGATCATCTTCCTCAAAAAAATACATGTCAATCCCTCTTTCATTATGCAGGGAATTGAAGCATTTCAAAATGAACCCTTTGCAGACAGCCTGGTGTTGATTGCTGCTGATAAAGTTCCTTTGGAAGTATATACCTATGCACAGGCTGTAAAAACGGCGGCCGCAAAAGTAATACGCCGAAATACAAATCCAAAAGTTCAAACCATTGCAAAGTTGAGTTCCATCATGAACGGAACCCTGTATCTTCCTTTTTTAGATGAGTTGCTCAATAATCAATTAACCATTGATGATATTAAAGCAGTGGTTGAAAACGATCTGGCCTATTACAGGTTGCTGGTAAAAACCCAGGTAAAATATTACGATAGAATTTCAGCAGGTGATACACCCGTTCTTGCAAATGTGTTGTATAAAATGCTGGAGCGCAAAGCAACAGATGCATTTGTAAATGTGATGAATGATCTGCATGATTCACCCGACCCTGTACGGATGAGAATATCTGACCCACTTACTTCTCAGGAAATTTATTACCTGATTGTAACTACTGAAGAAGTGATTTATACGAGTACTTACACAAAGCTTTACGACCGGATGATGACCCGCTTCAGCGGCAGAAGAAGTGATTCATTGCTGATGACGGTTCATTTTGATAAGTTTAAAAAGTTTATCAAGATGGCAGCTAACTATAACCGCCTTGATGATTTTTTAAAAGCCATGCCTGAATTACGCAGTAACCAATTGATGTATGCATTTGTAAATGGTTTGCAGAAAACAAATTCATTGGAAGATGCAGTAGATGTTGCCGATAGCTATGGAAGCATCACAGACATCAATCTGCAAAATTTCCTGAAAGAACAGGTGAAGCTCAACTATGAAACAAGTTTAAAAAATAAAGACAGAAAGGGAGAAGTGATTTATAATATTTTACTTACACTTTTCAAATCAGCTTCTGATACTTCCATGAATTTATCTGCCCTGCTTGGCATTCCTCCCGTTTATAAAGTTGATTACAGCAGTATTGCCGATGATAGTGGCCGTGTGGTGCAGCATGTTTTTTTTTATGGAGATGAAGACGGCGTAACATCGTACAAAAATTTCATGGGTTTGTTTAATGGCAAACCTGAGTGGAAAATTGTTACAGGCAGGGAGTGGGTAACAATTACATCAACCATCGGAAAGCCTTATACGATCTACGCCAACTTGCCGCTTGATTATAAACAGGACCTGGATGCGTTGGCACAACAGCATTTAATTGAATACTTAACAAAGAATAATATCAAGCCAACAATTGTGGTGCACCGTGGCCACAGTTATCATTTAAAATATACCATTCAGCAAATGCTGCCATCATCACGTATTGTAATGCTGGGTTCCTGTGGCGGTTACCAGAACCTTGCAAGGATTTTAAATGTAAATGAAGATGCCCATATCATTTCCACCAAGCAGGTGGGCAGCTATTCGGTAAACGAACCTATTCTCCGTGCATTGAATGAAAATATCCGCAGCGGAAAAAATATTGAGTGGATCCCCATCTGGCAGCAGATAACCAATTCAGTAAAAACCGATCCCAAAGCAAACGAATTGCTGAAAGATTATGTGCCGCCGCATAAAAACCTGGGCGCAATTTTTATTAAAGCATATCGTAAAGCAACAGGCGAAATGTAACGGTTGGCTGTAAGAAATCAATTATCTTACCGTTGCTTTGAATCAACCCTTGCAACAATCAAATTCTTTTTCAGCTAAGCAAATTGCCGGTGCAGTTTACTTAGCTGTTGTTGTTTTCTTTACCTATGCTTCTGTTTTTGCTTTTCGTAAACCATTTACTGTTGCCACATTTGAAGGGTTGCAGTTTTGGAATATTTCTTATCAAACTTTACTCATCATCAGCCAGGTAGTTGGCTATATGCTGAGTAAGTTTTACGGAATTAAATTTATTTCTGAATTGCAACGGCATGGCCGGTGGAAAACAAGTTTGCTGATGATTGGTCTTGCATGGCTGAGTTTATTACTATTCGCCGTTGTTCCTGCACCATGGGGCATGCTTTGCTTTTTGGTAAATGGCTTTACACTTGGTTTTATGTGGGGTGTGGTGTTCAGTTATGTGGAGGGAAGACGTGCCACTGATTTTATAGGTGTGGTACTGGCAGTTAGTTTTATTTTTGCAGGTGGCTTTAGCCGCAGTGTTGGTAAATGGCTGCTGTTGAATTGGGATATTACTGAATACTTTATGCCATTTGCAACAGCTTCTTTATTTGCTGTGCCGTTAATTTTATTTTATGTGTTGCTGGAAAAAGCACCCATGCCAGATGCGGAAGATGTTGCTGAACGTACGATCCGTTTACCCATGAATCAAACGGGGCGGAAACATTTTTTGAAACAATTTCGCTCAGGTGTTATTGCATTTGTTATCATTTATTTACTCCTTACCATTATGCGTGACCTGCGTGATAATTACATGGCCAATATGTGGAACGAGTTGGGCTATGCAAAAAATGCAGGCGTTTTTGCAAAAACAGAAACCATTACTTCACTCATTGTGCTGGCATTGATTGGTATGATGGTTTTTGTACGAAAGAATATGAAAGCATTTCGTATAATTCATGTATTGCTGATGTTTGGTTTTGCTGTTGCCGGTGTTGCTTCATTGTTATTTAAAAATGCATTGATCAGTGGCGCAGCCTGGATGCAGTTCACAGGACTTGGTTTGTATATTGCTTATGTGTTATTCAACAGTGTGTTTTTTGAACGGCTGCTGGCTTCCTTCAGTATTGTGGGCAATGTGGGCTTTCTCATTTATGTGGCAGATGCATGGGGATATTTGGGCAGTATTACTGTTATGTTATCAAAAGAATTATTCAGGCTGCAACTCAACTGGGTTTCATTTTATTCACAGTTGGTAATTGTATTTGCTGTAATTGGAATTGCAGCAACTATATTTTCTCTTTTTTACTTCAATAAAAAAAGCCGCTTTCAGTCCATGAGTTAAACCTTGCCATTCATCCTTTTTACATTCCGTTAAGGCGATGCCTTCCGGTTGCTGCACGAAAGCATTTAACTTTACCATCAAATTAAAATTGGCTTGGAACAGAAAGCACAGAAAAAAAAATTATTTGATTTCAGCTTACTTAAACGTGTAATCAGTTATGCATCTCCTTACAGGAGCAGGTTTAACAGCTCCATTATACTTGCAATAGTATTGGCAGTGCTGGCGCCTGTGCGGCCATGGCTCATTAACAAAACGGTGAACGATTATATTCAGCACAATATTGCTGAAATGGTGATCCGCATTACCATTTTTCAAATTGCACTCATTGTTATTGAAACTGTTCTCCGCTTTTTCTTTTCTTATATTACTTCCTGGCTGGGGCAAGCTGTTGTAAGAGATCTGCGGGTGAATGTGTTTCAAAAAATTCTCGGTCTTAATCTCCGCCAGTTCGATCAAACACCTATCGGCACATTAACAACAAGAACGGTAAATGATATTGAAACCATCAGCGATGTGTTTGCCGAAGGCTTTATTCCTATACTTGCCGATTTTCTTACCATTATTGCAGTGCTCTTTACCATGTTTTATATCAACTGGCAGTTAACATTGGTTTGTTTAATACCATTTCCGCTTCTTATACTCACTACTTATTATTTTAAAGAAAGCGTCAACAAAAGTTTTCATCGTGTAAGAAATGCAGTTGCTGCTTTAAACGCCTTTGTACAGGAGCATATACAGGGTATGCAGGTGGTGCAGGCATTTGCGGTTGAAGACAATGAGTTTAACAAATTCAGAAAAATCAACAAAGAACATCGTAATGCCAACATCAAAGCCATTTTTGCTTACTCGGTTTTCTTTCCTGTAGTTGAAATTATACTGGCCATTTCTTTAGGATTGCTTGTTTGGTATGGAGCAGGTCAGGCGGTTTCATCAACCAATGGTGAAGCGGCAAAAATGGCAGGTGAAATCATGGCTTTTATCATATTGCTGAATATGCTCTTTCGCCCGTTACGTTTTATTGCCGATAAATTCAACGTGTTGCAAATGGGGATGGTTGCCAGTGGCCGTGTATTTAAAGTGCTGGATAATAAAGATGAGATGGCTCCTTCAACTGCCAATGCTTTCAATCCTGTTGAAATTGTAGCCGGCAAAATTGAATTTGACAAAGTTTGGTTTGCATACAATGATGAAAACTGGGTATTGAAAAACATTTCCTTCACTGTGCAACCGGGCGAAACAGTTGCATTGGTTGGTCATACAGGCAGTGGCAAAACATCTGTCATCAGTTTACTCAATCGGTTGTATCATATTCAAAAAGGCAATATTAAAGTAGATGATGTTAAGATTGAAGATTATCATCCCGATGCATTACGCAGTAAAATTGGAGTTGTATTGCAGGATGTGTTTTTGTTTGCAGGTACCATTACTGATAATGTAACACTTCGTAATGAAAGCATCAGCAAAGAAAAAGTAATGGAAGCAGCAAAGCTCATTGGTATGCATGAGTTTATTATGCGTTTGCCCGGCGATTATGATTTTAATGTGATGGAACGTGGAGCAACTATGAGCCAGGGACAAAGGCAATTATTAAGTTTCATCAGGGCACTGCTGTACAATCCTTCTGTTTTAATTCTGGATGAAGCAACTTCATCTGTTGATACAGAAACCGAACAGCTCATTCAGCATGCTATTGATAAACTGATTGAAGGAAGAACTTCGATTGTGATTGCACATCGGTTATCAACCATTCGCAAAGCCAATAAAATTATTGTGCTGGATAAAGGGGAAATTAAAGAAATGGGTACACACGAAGAATTGTTAATGCTTGGCGGTTATTATTCCAGGCTGCATGAAATGCAATTTGCAAAAGCTATTGTATAAAAAAAGCCATCATTGAATTTGATGGCTTTACAAAACTGATATAGAAAATAAAAGAACTGCTATTTCAATCTTTTTTCAGAAACAAAACTTCCATCGGCATTAAAAATTGCCTGCCAGCGTTCGGCACCCAGCCAGAATTTTACTTTGTAAGTATTACCATCTTCTTTCTGCCATTCAATTTCGCCACCGGCGTTGGGATATTTTACTTTGAACGCATCCAAAACAGCGGTGGGTACCTGCGATACAGGAAGAGGAGGTTGCTTGCGTGCAGCTAAACTGCTGTTGTCATCAGTTAAAGGAACAAGGTCGTTGATTTTGCTGCAGGCACTTACGGCAAATAAAATAAGAACTGCCAAAATTGAATTTTTCATAAACCTGAATTTTATAGTGATGAATAAAAGAACAGTGTAAAAGTAGAAGTGGTATAATGGCGATGCAACTCAACTGCACTGAACGGGTTTTTTGAATGATTAACCGGAAGAAACCTTTACCTGAATTGAAAAATCTTTAACGGAAAAAGCTGAAGATATTTTTTAACTTGCACGGGTGGAGAAAAAGAAATACGATATAAATTCAGAACTCTCAATTCTCAACGAAGAGTTTATTCCCTATTCAAGGCAGGAGGAATATGAAACTGCAAGAAGAAGGCAAGCGATCCTGATGTCTGACGAAGAAAAGTTCAGGATGTTTTGCCGGATGCTTAAAAGAGGAATAATGTTTCAGCGGGCTGTTGTTACACATAAAAAGTTTAACCTGTAATTCTTTCAGATATGGGTATTCTTGATGAAGATCTGTTGAAGTTCTGGTAAAGTCTCAATAACAGAAGTGTACGGTATATTATGGTGGGTGGCTTTGCAGTCTGGTTTCATGGTTTCAAAAGAGGCTATAAAGATTTTGATATTTGGGTTGATGATTCAATTACAAACATTGAAAATTTAAACCAAGCTTTTAATGATTATGGAGGAATAGGGTTTAAGCCAAACGATTTTCAGAAAAACAGTACAGGCTGGTTTGAGGTAACATTATCTACGGGCAACCCGTTGAAATTTTTCAGCTCATTAAAAGGAATTGAGTGTTGTTTTGATGAATGTTTCAAACTGGCACCGGTTGCAGAAATTGAAGGAATCATGGTTCCTTTTCTTCACATCAATCACTTACTTGCTAATAAGAGAGCGGTCTTCCGTCCTAAAGACCAAATAGATATTATTGAACTCGAAAAAATAAAAGAAGAACGCAGGCAAATGGGGCTCGATTAACCTGAACAACTTTTTTCCACTTTCGATCTGTCTTTTCCTTTTTTTTCATCCCCTGCACCTTATCTTTGCGCCAAATTTCAGGAAAAGTATGTTGTTCAGAAGCTTCAAATCCTTATTGGCAGTGGTTTTCAGCGGAATATTCTTGGTGTTTGCTCAAGGTGCTTTTGCGCAGCATGAGCAACAGGAAGAAGGACATCCTGAAGCAAACCATGATTCTGCTCAGCATGCTCCCCAAAAAGAGGGCTTTGATGCCAAGGGAGTGATTTTCGGTCACATCATGGATGCACACGAATTTCATTTTATTGATTATAAAGGAAGCGATGGTAAAGAACATGCTGTAACCATTCCCCTTCCTGTTATTTTATATTCTTCACAAAAAGGGCTGACTGTTTTCTCTTCTTCACGTTTTGAACATGGTCATGCAGAATACAACGGCTACAAGTTGGTAAAAGAAACGATTGGCGAAAAAGTTGTTTCAACTGATCCTGCTGAAAAAGTTTACGATTTTTCTTTAACCCGCAACGTAGTACAAATGTTACTTGCTCTTGCTTTCCTGGTTTGGCTGTTCATAAGCATTGCCAATGCGTATGCAAAAGGATTGGGTGTAAAAACTGCACCAAAGGGCAAGCAAAGCTTAATGGAGCCCATCATTACATTTGTAAGAGATGAAGTGGCGGTTCCCAATCTTGGTCATAAAGCAAACAAATACCTTCCTTATTTACTTACTGTATTCTTTTTTATCCTTATCAACAATATAATTGGTTTAATACCGGGTACGGCAAACGTAACAGGAAATATTGCTTTCACTGCAGTGTTGGGTTTAATATCATTTGCAGTAATTCTTTTCAGCTCAAACAAACATTACTGGCTGCACATCTTTAATCCTCCGGGTGTACCCTTGGGTGTTAAGTTTATTCTTGTGCCGGTAGAATTTTTGAGTGTGTTCATCAAACCTTTTGCATTGATCATTCGTTTGTTTGCAAACATGGTAGCAGGCCATATCATCATTATCTGTTTAATTTCACTCATTTTCATTTTTGCTCAATTGAACCAGTACGCCGGTTGGGGGGCTTCTCCTTTAGCAATTGGCTTTACCATATTTATTTATTTTATTGAAGTGTTGGTTGCTTTCTTACAGGCATTTATTTTCACTGTTCTTACAGCCGTGTTTATCGGTCAGGCAATTGAAGGTGATCATAGCCATGAAAAAGGAGCAGCACATCATTAAGCCCCCAACCCCCCTGAAGGGGGCTAAGGCAAAGGCTTTGATAAACGTTTTATTTTTTAACCAGATAAATTCACAATTATGCATGTTATTTTATTGGATGCGTTGGCAAATGCCGGTGGTGCCGTAGGTGCTGGATTAGCAGCTATAGGTGCAGGTATCGGTATTGGTCAAATTGGTAAAGGTGCGTTGGAATCAATTGCACGCCAGCCAGAAGCTTCTAACGATATCCGTGCAAACATGATCCTTACTGCGGCTCTCGTAGAAGGAGCTGCTCTGTTTGCTATTATCGTGGGCTTTCTTGCGATGGTATTATAATCCAATCGCACAAACGATTTACTGCATCCAAAGTACAGGACGGCGGATGCAGTATTTTTAAAACTTATCTGAATTTATTTAAATAGTAGAGTATGAATTTACTTACCCCCGGTTTAGGTTTATTAGTATGGACATTGCTGGCCTTTTTAGTGGTGTTTTTTCTTTTGAAGAAATATGCGTGGCCTGCCATTATTAAAGGATTAACCGAAAGAGAAAACAGTATTGCAGAAGCGTTGGAAACAGCCGAAAAAGTAAAAGCTGAAATGGCTCAGTTGAAAAACGAAAACGAAGCGCTGCTGGCAAAGGCCCGTGAAGAAAGAGCACAGTTGCTGAAAGAAGCCCGTGAAACAAGAGATAAGATAGTTACCGAAGCAAAAGATATGGCAAAGGCCGAAGCTAATAAAATAATTGTGGAAGCGCAGGCAGCCATCAACCAGCAGAAATTAGCTGCAATAACAGACGTAAAAAACCAGGTTGGCAATTTGGTAATTGAAGTGAGTGAAAAAGTATTGCGTCGTGAATTAGCAAATAAAGCCGATCAGGAAGTTTATATTAATCAGTTGGCAGAAGTAGTAAAATTAAATTAGATACTGTGTTGATTTGCTGATTGAATTTCATCATCACATCAGCAAATTGGCTAATCAGCAAATTGTATTATGCAAAATCCACGTTTAGCAGGCCGTTATGCAAAATCACTGGTTGATCTCGCCCTGGAGCAGAATCAACTGGAGGCTGTGTATATAGATATGAAATATTTACAGGCGGTATGTAAGCAAAGCAGGGAGTTTACCAATTTGCTTCGCAGCCCTGTAATCAAAAGTGATATAAAAGAAAAAATAGTTACAGCAGTTATCAGTAAAAATGCAGGTAAGTTATCTGCTGCTTTCATTCATTTGCTGGTTAAAAAAGGCCGTGAAAGCATTCTGCCGGAAATTGCTTTTTCTGTGATAGAACAGTATAATGGCATCAAAGGAATTCACATTGTTAAGCTCACAACCGCTACGGCAGCAAGCGAAGCTTTGAAAACTTCTATCATAAATAAAATAAAAGCTGATACAGCTTTAAAACATATTGAACTTGTAACAGAAGTGAATGATGCCATCATCGGCGGGTTTCAACTGGAATACAATGGCAATTTGATTGATGCAAGTATTGCAAGAGACCTGAGAGATATTCAGAAACAATTTCAGAAAAACATTTACGTTCCAAACATTCGATAATTAAATTTTCTTAAAAAAATAAAGCGTTATGGCAGATATTAAACCAGATGAGATTTCAGCGATTCTTCGCCAGCAGTTAAGCAATTTCAAAGTTGGTGCTGATTTGGAAGAAGTAGGTACCGTATTGCAGGTGGGCGATGGTATTGCCCGTGTATATGGATTGAACAATGTTGGCTACGGCGAACTGGTAGAATTTGAAAACGGCGTTCGTGCAATTGCCCTTAACCTTGAAGAAGATAATGTGGGTGTGGTATTGATGGGCGAAGGCAGAGATATCAAAGAAGGTTCTAAGGTGCGCCGTACCAATCAAATTGCTTCCATTAAAGTTGGTGAAGGTATGAGTGGTCGTGTGATTAACGTATTGGGTGAACCAATAGATGGCAAAGGCCCTATCACAGGTGAATTATATGAAATGCCGCTGGAGCGTAAAGCACCAGGTGTAATTTTTCGTGAACCGGTAAAAGAGCCACTTCAAACCGGTATTAAATCCATTGATGCAATGATTCCCATTGGTCGTGGCCAGCGTGAGTTGATCATTGGTGATCGGCAAACAGGTAAAACTGCAATTGCTGTTGATACAATTATCAATCAAAAAGAATTTTTTGAGGCAGGCAAACCTGTTTATTGCATATATGTGGCAATTGGGCAAAAAGCATCAACTATTGCAGGTGTTATGAAAACACTGGAAGATCATGGTGCGATGATTTATACAACCATTGTTGCAGCATCTGCAAGTGATCCTGCGCCTCAGCAATTTTATGCTCCTTATGCCGGCGCTGCTATTGGTGAATTTTTCCGTGATACTGGCCGCCCTGCATTGATCATTTATGATGATCTTTCAAAACAAGCAGTAGCTTATCGTGAGGTTTCATTGCTGTTGCGTCGTCCGCCCGGCCGTGAAGCTTATCCCGGTGATGTATTCTATTTACATAGCCGTTTGTTGGAGCGTGCTGCAAAAGTAATTGGTGATGATAGTGTAGCAAGGAATATGAATGATGTTCCTGACAGCATTAAGCATTTGATAAAAGGTGGTGGTTCTTTAACTGCATTGCCCATCATTGAAACACAGGCGGGAGATGTATCTGCATACATTCCAACAAACGTAATTTCCATTACAGATGGTCAGATATTTTTGGAAGGTAACTTGTTCAATGCCGGTATCCGTCCTGCTATCAACGTAGGTATCTCTGTTAGCCGTGTGGGTGGTAATGCTCAAATCAAGTCAATGAAAAAAGTTGCCGGCACATTAAAATTAGATCAGGCGCTTTACCGTGAGCTGGAAGCCTTCTCTAAGTTTGGTGGTGATATGGATGCCGCTACAAAAGCAGTAATTGACAAAGGAGCCAGGAATGTGGAGATATTAAAACAACCTCAATATTCTCCGTATAAAGTAGAAAAACAGGTGGCTATTATTTATCTTGGTACAAATGGTTTGCTCAATTCTGTTCCTGTAAAACATATCAAGGCGTTTGAAGAACATTTCTTACTTGAAATGGAAACTAAACTTGCTGATGTGTTAGCTGAGTTTAAGAAAGGTAATTTGCCTGAAGATGGTATTAAGAAAATGGTGGAATTGGCAAATGGGCTGATACCTCAGTACAAAGCATAAGGAACCTTTTTTATAAATTAAAGGGAGTTGTTGTAAAACACTCCCTTTTTTATTTTTTATGGTTTGATGATCAAATCAGTTTTTTCTTCATTACAAGATGAGGAATAGTTAGGTTGATAAACTCATCACCTTCTGTTTTATATCCTTGTTTTTCAAAAAAGTGGATGGTTGATTTACGTGCATGCATCATCACTTTTTTGTAGCCACGGTCACGGGCTATATTTTCAGCAAAATTCATGAGTGAAGCGCCAATGCCTTTTCCCTGCAAATTGTTTTGTACTGCTACCTGTCTTAACCTTACAGTATCCTTATCAACCCTGCTTAAAAAGCAACAGCCCAGCATTTTATCCTCTTCAAAAGCGGCAATTAAAATGTCATTCTTTTCACTTTCCAGTTCCTTTGTGTCAAATTGCAGCCCAAGAGGTTTACGCAAAATTTCATAACGTAAGTTCAGCATTTGCTGGTATTCTGCAGTTCCGTAGTCTATTTGTTTTAATGCCATAAGCAAATTTAAGCAGGATGGACAAGTTACATTTTTTTATGTAAAAACAAACAGTTGTTATAGTAATGGAATTTTTATTCCGGAGCAATAAAATGGCAGCAATTATTATACAACTTTATGCGACGTTTAAACCGTGTGAAAATGAAGGGTTTCAGACAATTTTAAGAGAACGCTTGCTAATTGCTTAAAAACTCTATTTTTGCACCCTGTAACCAAATAATTACGACAATGTCAGACATCGCAGCAAGAGTAAAAAAAATCATCGTTGACAAGTTAGGTGTTGAAGAAACAGAGGTTAATCCTGAAGCTTCTTTTACAAATGATTTAGGAGCTGATTCATTAGACACAGTTGAACTGATCATGGAATTTGAAAAAGAGTTCAACATCTCAATTCCTGATGAGCAAGCCGAAACCATCACAACTGTTGGTCAGGCAGTAGCTTATTTAGAAGAACACGCTAAGTAATTAAGTACTGCCCCGGCGGTATAAACCTTTCTTTTACCAGGCAACTTATGCAACTCAAACGAGTAGTAGTTACCGGAATTGGCGCCATAACACCATTAGGCAAAACTCTTGATCAATATTGGGAGGGATTGGTTAATGGTGTTTCCGGCGCCGATTTCATTAAGCAATTCGATTGCTCTAAATTCAAAACAAGATTTGCCTGTGAGGTAAAAGATTTTGAACCCACCAACTATCTGGACAGAAAAGAGGCCCGGAAAATTGACCGGTTTACCCAATTTGCATTGATTGTTAGTGATGAGGCGGTAAAAGACGCCGGCATCAGTAAAGACAATGTGGATGTGGACAGGGTTGGTGTAATCTTTGCCAGCGGCATTGGTGGTTTAATTACTTTCCAGGAAGAAGTTTCTGCATTTGCTTTGGGTGATGGAACCCCACGCTTCAATCCATTCTTCATTCCCAAAATGATCTTGGATATTGCAGCCGGGCAAATCTCCATGCGCCACGGTTTCAGAGGCCCAAATTTTGCGGTTGTTTCTGCATGTGCATCTTCAACCAATGCCATCATTGAAGCTTACGATAACATCCGCCTCGGCAAAGCCGATATTATTTTAACCGGGGGAAGCGAAGCGGTTATAAGTTCAGCAGGTGTTGGTGGTTTTAATGCCATGAAAGCTTTAAGCGAACGGAATGATGACCCCAAAACCGCCAGTAGGCCTTTTGATAAAGACAGGGATGGTTTTGTGATGGGGGAAGGCTCCGGTATGTTGATCCTGGAAGAACTTGAGCATGCAGTAAAACGTGGTGCAAAAATTTATTGTGAAATAGCCGGCGGCGGAGCTACAGCCGATGCTCATCATATTACAGCCCCGCATCCCGAAGGACTTGGCGCCAACAATGTAATGAAGGCAGCATTAAAAGATGCAGGTTTACAGGCTTCTGATATTGATTATATCAATGTGCATGGCACTTCAACTCCATTAGGTGATATAGCGGAAACAAAAGCCATTCTTACGGTATTTGGAGAGCACGCATATAATCTCAACATCAGTGCTACCAAGTCAATGACAGGGCACTGTTTGGGAGCTGCAGGTGCATTGGAAGCCATTGCCTGTGTTATGAGTGTGGTGCATGATATTGTGCCGCCCACCATCAATCACTTTACAGATGATCCGGGGCTGGATGCAAAACTGAATTTTACGTTTAACAAAGCTCAGAAACGCACTGTACGTGCAGCTTTAAGCAATACGTTTGGCTTTGGCGGCCATAATGCTTCGGTGATTGTAAAAAAATATTCCTGATTTACATTAGTTTTGTTGTAACATCAGATAGAAAAAGAACTTTCTTTTTTTATTAGATGATGATGTATAAAAATTTATGGTGCGGAACTTCGTCCGTCAAATATTACCTGCAAAAAATAAATTCGAAAGTAACCTTCGCAATATTCTGGGCTATAGCCCCGGAGATCTGTTACTTTATAAAACGGCATTGAGCCACCGCTCCATCAAAGAGGGAAGCGACCAAAATAACGAACGCCTTGAGTTTTTGGGCGATGCCGTGTTGAGTTCAGCAGTGGCACATTATCTCTTCAAAAAATATCCATACAAAGGCGAAGGTTTTCTAACGGAGATGCGCAGTAAGATGGTAAACCGTGTTACACTCAATGATATTGCACTGCGGATGGGGTTGAAAAAAATTACCATCTACAATAAAGGTGATAACTCTCTTAAGATTTCACAGATATTCGGAAACACTTTAGAAGCATTGCTCGGGGCTATTTACCTTGATCTTGGGTATAAGAAAACACAAAAGTGGATCATGAAAAATGTCATTGTGCCGCATTTGTTTATGGAGGAATTGGAGTTGCTGGAAATCAATCATAAAAATAAATTATATGGTTGGGCCAATAAAAATGGCAAAGTACTCGACTTTGAAACATTAGATGAGAGGTTGGAAAATGGGCGACGTTTGTTTACCATTGGTGCAGTGGTTGATGGCGAAGTAATATCAGAAGGAAAGGCTTTTAATAAAAAAGATGCCAGCCAGATAGCGGCCCAGGTAGCAGTTGATAAATTAGGAATTACCGGGTAAGGATCAGCCTTGTTCGCAAAAATCAATTAAAAAGAAACCCAACTGCGTTAAAGCTTTGTTGGGCAAAGGCGGAGACTAAGAGATTCGAACTCTTGATACGGTTTCCCGCATACACACTTTCCAGGCGTGCCTCTTCAACCACTCGAGCAAGTCTCCGTGCGGCTGCAAAAATACAGGTTCAGTTTTTAGCTCCCGAATAAATTTTGTGCATTTGCCGTTGTAGCAGCAATCACTTCAAATGCAGAGAGCTCTTTTGCTTCAGCTATTTTTTCTACTACATATTTCAAATAAGCAGGTTCATTTCGTTTGCCTCTGAAAGGCACCGGAGTTAAGTAAGGCGCATCGGTTTCCAGTACAAGATATTCAGTTGGGATATGTTTTATTACCCGCTCAAGCCCTGCTTTTTTATAGGTTATTACTCCGCCAATCCCCATCAAAAATCCCAAATCCATAATTTGTTTTGCTTCATCAACCGTTCCTCCAAAACAATGAAAGATGCCACTAAGCTTCCCGTTCTGATTTTGCTTTACGGTATCAATGCAATCCTGTAAAGAATTACGGCTATGAATAACAATGGGGATATTGTGTTCCAATGCCCAATTGATCTGTAATTGAAATGCTTCTTTCTGTTCTTTGATAAAAGATTGCTCCCAGTAATAATCCAACCCAATTTCAGCAACAGCAGCAAAGGGGCGTTTTTTCAGCCATTCTTCAACCAGTTTCAATTCAACTTTATAATTTTCCTTTACAGAACAAGGATGAAGCCCCATCATGGAAAAGCACTTGCCGGGATATTTTTCCTCAAGCCCAAGCATATCATTAATTGAGCCGCTGTCAATATTGGGCAAATAGAATTTGGTTACACCTTCAAGCATAGCCCGGCTTATCACTGCGTCAATATCTTCCTTAAAATCCTCAAGATAGAGATGGGTATGTGTATCTATAATGTGCATAAAGGATGGCAAAATTAAGGTCTTATCCTGTCAACCTGCTGATTATACCCAAATGCCGTTTGTAAAGAGATAGTCCCGCAAAAAAATTTTAACAGCTTTTAAACCAACCTCACATCATAGAGTCTCTGTATTGTTCGTTTAATTAAAAACCTAAAAAAGCGTATAACATGAAAACAAGCAACATTATCTACAAAGGCACATTAGCATTCCTGCTGTTGGGTGCTTTCACATTTACAGCCTGTAAAAAAGAAAGCAGCACTGCAAAAGAAGCAGAACTTGCCACTGTTGAAAGCACTGTAAGTAACAGTGAAGCCGAGGCAGCTTATGAAGATGTATTTGACAATACCATGGGTATTGGCGCAGAAACAGGCGAAGATTTGGGTATTACTGGTGGAGTAGGTGTTTTTGGCGGCCGTATGGAAGGCGGATATTACACCGGCCGGGTTGACAGCACCCGTTGTTTTACAATAACTGTTGTGCCTCAGCAACCGGGGGTATTTCCTAAAACGGTTACTATTAATTTCGGAAGCGGCTGTTTAGGCCGTGATGGCAAGTTCCGTAAGGGAAAAATTATTACAGTATTTACAGGCCCAATGCGTGAACCAGGAAAAAAAGCCACTACCACATTTGATGGTTATAAGGTTGACAGTATGGCCGTAGCCGGTACACATGAAGTGGTTAATAACAGCACAAGCAACAATAAGATTTTCACTACAAAGGTTATTGAAGGTAAACTTACCTGGGATAGTGGCCGTTGGGTAAAATGGAACAGTATAAGAACTGTAGCTCAGGTAGAAGGTAATGGTACTCCTATGTGGCCTTTAGATGATATTTTTGCTATAACCGGCGGTGGCCGTGGTGAAAACAGCAGAGGCAATAGTTGGGCGCATGAAGTAATTGAGCCATTGGTTAAAAAATTCACCTGCCGCTGGATATCTAAAGGAATTCTCCGCATCAGGTTTAATGACACCAACGGGTTGCTTAATTTCGGAAATGGCGATTGTGACAATAAGGCAACGCTGACAGTAAACGGCAACACAAGAATCATTACTCTGCCTTAAGAAAAAACACTTGCATCTGATAAAAGAAATTGTACCTTAGCAAAAGTTTTCATAGGGTACGGATTAAAAACGGGCCAGGGTTTCCACCCCGGCCCTTCTTTTTACTGAAATCTTTATTTTATTGCTTCAAAACGGTATCCCTCAGCCGCAAATCCCTTTAATGTTTCGGCCAACGCATATTGCATATTGGGGAAAGCCTTCTCACTATCATGAAATACAATAACGGCACCTTGTTTGGTTTTCTTTTTTACATATTGAAAACATAGCTCCGGAGAGATTGATGTATCAAAATCGGCGCTTAAAACATCCCACATAATAATTCTGTAAGATGGGTTGGCCTGTTGTAACAACCGGGCCTGAAAAGATTTTATTTTCCCATAAGGTGGTCTGAAAAGGTCTGAGTCAATCCATTTGGCAGCTTCTTTTACATTATTCAACCATGTCTTATCATCTGTTTTATGCCCGTTAAGGTGATTGTGTGTGTGATTCCCCGCACGGTGCCCTTCCATTAAAATACGTTTAAAAATTTCGGGATATGCTGCAACATTTTTACCAATGCAAAAGAACGTTGCTTTGGCATTATATTTCTTCAGCTCATCCAATACAAAGGGTGTTGCAACAGGATGCGGGCCATCATCAAAAGTGAGGTAAATGATTTTTTCCGTGGTTGGGAAATTCCATGTAAGCCCTTTTGGGAAAAACATCCTGAGCCACCATGGAGTTGTAATAATGTACGCCATATAATTTCTTCATTCAAATCTACAATAAAACAACATTCCGTTTTTTTGATGACTGATAACAGCGCCATTATCTTTGCAGCATGAGTGTAAGAGTAAGATTTGCTCCAAGTCCTACAGGCGGGTTGCATTTAGGCGGAGTTCGTACTGTGTTATACAATTATTTATTTGCCAAACATCATGGCGGTGAGTTTGTATTACGTATTGAAGATACCGACCAAAGCCGTTTTGTAGCAGGAGCCGAAGAATACATTTTTGAATGTTTGAAATGGTGTGGGTTACAGCCGGACGAAAGCCCTTTACACGGAGGGGATTATGGTCCTTACCGGCAGAGTGAAAGAAAAGCCATGTATCGTAAATATGCAGAAACTTTGGTTACACATGGCCATGCGTATTACGCCTTTGATACGCCTGAAGAATTAGATAAGATGCGGGAAGAAAACAGAACAGAGAAAAATCCATCACCTCAATATGATCACGGCATCCGGAAAAAAATGCGGAACAGTTTAACGCTTTCAGATGATGAAGTAAAAGACCTGCTGGAAAAAGATACCAGGCATGTGATCCGTATCAAGATGCCGGAAAACGAAATAGTGAGCCTTACAGATATGATCCGTGGCGAAGTAAGTTTTCAAACAGATCTGGTGGATGATAAGGTGTTGCTGAAAGCAGATGGAATGCCTACTTATCATCTGGCAGTTGTTGTTGATGATTATTTAATGAAGATCACACATGCATTTCGTGGTGAAGAATGGTTACCCAGTGCACCGGTGCATGTATTGTTGTGGAAATATTTAGGATGGGAATTTGCTATGCCAAAATGGGCACATCTTCCATTGATACTGGGGCCAAACGGAAAGCTGAGCAAAAGAGATGGCGCCAAATACGGCTTTCCTGTATTTGCCATGAGTTGGACTGATCCTAAAACCAATGAACTCATTGAAGGCTTTAAAGAAAAAGGATTTTTACCCGAAGCATTTATTAACATGCTGGCTGTGCTTGGCTGGAACGATGGTACAGAAAAAGAACTGTACAGCATGGATGAACTGATTGCAAGCTTTGATATGAAACGTGTACACAGTGCGGGGGCAAAATTCGATTACGAAAAAGCAAAGTGGTTCAATCATGAATGGATCAAACGCAAGGATGTACAAAGTTTGAAGTACGATGTACGAGCTATCATGGAATTGAACGGTATTACTATACCGGATGATGCTTTGCTTGAAAAAGTAATTGAGCTGGTAAAAGACCGCTGCATATTGCTACCCGATTTTGTACAGCATGCAGGGTTCTTCTTTAAAGCCCCAACAACATTGGATGTGGATGCTGTGAAACCCAAATGGAATGAGGAGAAGAAATTGTTTTTTGAAGAATTCATCAGCAAATTGAATGGAATTACGAATTGGGAATTGGGTGTTATTGAAAATGAATTTAAAAATTTGGCAACAGAAAAAAATAGTAAGCCGGGTGAATTGCAGTTGCCTATGCGTATTATGCTGGTGGGAGGTAAGTTTGGCCCGGCTGTGTTCCAGATTGCTGAATTGATTGGGAAGGAAGAAACGGTAACAAGGGTTGAAAAAGCATTGAAGGAGTTTTAACCTTGCTTTCTTATCAACTCCATCAATTCAACAAATGAACTTCTTCCAAGCGCTTCAATCAACTTCATATCCATTTCATTTATTTGAAACAGTCCTTCTGTATTCAACTTCACCTGTTCGGGAGTACGAATGCCGGGAATGATGGTTGATACTTCTTTATAACTTAAAATATAACTCAACGCCAGTTGTGTTTTTGTGCAGTTGTATTTGCTGCATAATTTCCATACAGGTTCACTTGCAGATAATGTTGCATCAATCACTTCTTTGGTTAAACGGTTTTTACGATGATCGTTATCAGAAAAAATTGGCTGCTTATCCGCCTTCGCTAAAGCTTCGGCGGACAAGTCAAACTTTCCTGTTAACAATCCAAACTGCAAAGGCATACGTGCAATAATGCCATAACCTTTGGCAGCGGCAGGTTTCAGTAAGGGTAATGCTTTTTGATTGATGATATTCAGTACTAACTGAAATCCGTTTCCAAAATGATTGTTCATCAGAAATTCAGCATCGGTTGCCGGTTCAAATGTGTTAAGTGATAATCCCCAGTATCGAATTTTACCCTGCTGCTGCAGTTGCTGCATGGCTTCAATACATTCGCCATTTTGCAGATGAATTAACTTTGCAGTGTGTAGCTGGTAATAATCAATCACATCTCTGTTCAATCGTTTCAGCGAAGCTTCGCATGCATTAAGAATATATTCTTTTGAATAATCAATGGTGAACTGTTCATTCCTGGAAACGTTACCAACTTTTGTTGCAATGATCACATTTTTATCATTGCCAATTTCATTGCCAATCATTTTTTCAGAATGGCCAAGCCCGTAAATGTCAGCTGTATCAAAAAAGGTAATACCTGCATCTAATGCTTTGTGAATAGCTTTTGCAGAAACCGTATCGTCTGCATCACCCCAGCCAATGGCTGTTGTTCCAATCATTGCACCACCACCAATGGCCCAGGCGCCAAAACCAATTTCGCTCACGGTTAAATCTGTTGCACCAAATTTTCTGTATTGCATCCTGTAATTTACAATGCTCTTGCTGAAAGAATGTATTTTTACAATATAAGATTGCCGTATGAACAGACCCGTAAGAGTTTTAGTTGCCAAAGTTGGATTGGACGGCCACGACCGTGGCGCCAAAGTAATTGCTACTGCCCTGCGTGATGCAGGTATGGAAGTAATTTATACCGGGCTTCGTCAAACACCTGAAATGGTGGTGAATGCTGCATTGCAGGAAGATGTTGATGCAATAGGAGTAAGTATATTAAGCGGTGCACACATGACAGTATTTCCAAAAATATTACAGCTCATGAAAGAAAAAGAAATGAATGATGTATTACTAACCGGAGGTGGCATTATTCCAGATGAGGATATTGAAGTGCTGTCAAAAATGGGCGTTGGAAAATTATTTCATCCGGGCGCTAATACAAATGAAATTGCTGATTTTATTAAAGAATGGGTGAAAGCAAACAGAAGTTTTTAAATTTACATTATGAACAGGGAAATAAAAATATTCCACAGTTTTGAAGAGCAGGAGAAGTATCATTTAGAGATGATGCGAAATACAACTGTGTATGAAAGACTTAAAACTTTGTTTCAAATGCAGAAAACTACAAGATTGTTTCATCCGGTAACAGACAAAACCAGGAAAATAATTATCCATAATAATGGACATACTCAACCCTGAATTTCTGCTATTTCTTAAATGTGCTCAGCAGAGCGGTTTAAGATACCTTCTCATTGGCGGCTATGCAGTAAACTATTACGGCTATAACAGAAATACTGATGATCTGGATATTTGGCTTGCGCCTACAAATGAAAACAGGGATGTTTTTATAAAAACACTTTTATGTATGAACTATACAGAAAGTGAAGTTGCCCAGTTAAAAAAGGAGGACTTTACCCGCTATTTTGTTGGTGCAATTAATTCGGGGGGCGCAATAATGGATGTAATTACAATTGTACATAACCAGTTGTCTTTTGATGAAGCAGAGAAAAATAAATCAATTTTTGAGCCAGAGCCGGATGTGGTAATGCAGTTTGTTCCTTATGATTTTCTAAAAGAAATGAAACTGCGATCCCGTCGTGAAAAAGATTTATGGGATATTGCAAGGCTGGAAGAATTAAGAACTAAAAAATAGTATATGCCTTTTCAAACATTGCTTACTTCTCTTGAAGAAGGAATTTTCACCATTACAATTAATCGACCTGACAAACTGAATGCACTGAATAAAACAGTGATTGAAGAATTATCACAGGCCGTTGATGAAGTGTATAATAATGCAGCTGTTAAATGCGCCATCATCACAGGAGCAGGCCCAAAAGCATTTGTTGCCGGTGCAGATATAACAGAGTTTCTTTCATTGGATAAAAACGCCGGTGCAGAACTTGCAAGAAAAGGGCAGGCAATGGTGTTTAACAAAATCGAACAGTCACCCAAGCCCATTATTGCAGCCGTGAATGGTTTTGCATTGGGCGGTGGTTGTGAATTGGCAATGAGTTGTCATTTTCGCTTAGCAAGTGAAAACGCAAAGTTTGGCCAGCCCGAAGTAAACCTGGGTTTAATTCCCGGCTACGGGGGCACTCAACGGTTAACACAATTGGTTGGAAAAGGAAAAGCAATGGAACTGATGATGACGGCCCACATGATTGATGCCAATGAAGCAAAACAGTTGGGCCTGGTGAATCATGTAACAACTGCTGAAACATTGCTGCAGCACACCAGGCAATTGCTGGAAGTGATCATGAGTAAAGGACCCGATGCAATTGGTAAAGTAATTGCGGCTGTAAATGCATTCTACGATTTTTCAAAAAACGGGTTTGATGAAGAAATCCGTTTGTTTGGTGAATGTTTTGGAACTGACGAAATGAAAGAAGGGGTGAATGCGTTTCTTGAAAAAAGAAAAGCAAAGTTTTAATCAGGAGGGTTTCAATACATTTTTTCTATACGAAATAATTCTTTTAATCTAAAGCAAATTGCGATATGGCAGGAAGCGTAATATCCTTGCTTCAATCTAAAAAGCAGAATTCCCGTATATAAAAAGGGACATGAGTTTTGTCATGTATTTTGGTAACTCAAATTAGGTATTCCATCTCTCTTAACGCCTACCTTTGCGGCAATTTCAAAAATTTCTAAAATCATACTATATGGAATTCAGAATTGAAAAAGATACGATGGGCGAAGTAAAAGTTCCTGTTAAGGCTTATTACGGGGCACAAACACAACGCAGTATTGATAATTTTAAAATTGCAGAGGACATTAACAGGATGCCGAAAGAAATCATTAGGGCATTTGCCTATTTAAAACATGCGGCTGCCATTACAAATAATGAAGCAGGGGTATTACCAAAAAAGAAATCCGTTTTAATAGGTAAAGTGTGTAAGGAAATTTTAGAAGGGAAGCTGGATGAATATTTTCCATTGGTTGTATGGCAAACAGGAAGCGGTACACAAAGTAATATGAATGTGAATGAAGTGGTTGCTTACCGTGGTCATGTATTGAACGGTGGCAAACTGAGTGATAAAGAAAAATACCTTCACCCCAATGATGATGTAAATAAATCGCAAAGCAGTAATGATACTTTTCCTACTGCAATGCATATTGCAGCGTATAAAATTATTGTAGAAACTACAATTCCCGGAATTGAAAAGCTGCGGAATACTTTGGATAAAAAAGCAAAGGCATTTAAAAAAATTGTGAAGATTGGCCGTACACATTTCATGGATGCAACACCGTTAACACTGGGCCAGGAGTTCAGCGGATATGTTTCACAGTTAGATCATGGATTGAAAGCCATCAAAAACACATTGGCTCATTTAAGTGAACTGGCATTAGGTGGTACTGCAGTGGGCACCGGCATCAATACACCTCCGGGTTATGATGTAAATGTTGCAAAACATATTGCCAAACTCACAAAACTTCCTTTTATAACTGCTGCAAATAAATTTGAAGCACTGGCTGCACATGATGCCATTGTAGAAACACACGGTGCATTGAAAACTGTTGCTGTAAGTTTAATGAAAATTGCCAATGACATTCGTATGCTCAGCAGCGGACCCAGAAGCGGCATTGGTGAAATTCATATTCCTGATAATGAACCCGGCTCATCTATTATGCCCGGCAAAGTAAACCCAACACAATGTGAAGCATTAACGATGATTGCCGCACAGGTAATGGGAAATGATGTTGCCATTAATATAGGTGGTGCAATGGGTCATTTTGAATTGAATGTTTTTAAGCCGGTGATGATCTACAACTTTCTGCACAGTGCAAGATTGATTGGTGATGGATGTATAAGTTTTAATGACAGATGTGCGGTGGGTATTGAACCCATTGAAGCAAATATAAAAAAGCATGTAGATAATTCATTGATGCTGGTTACAGCGCTCAATACAAAAATTGGTTATTACAAAGCAGCTGAAATTGCACAGAAAGCACATAAGCAGGGAACAACGTTAAAAGAAATGGCAGTGAAGCTGGGATATGTTACTCCTGATCAGTTTGATGAATGGGTGGTGCCGGCAAATATGGTTGGTAAAATTTAATTTCAGTATAGCAGAATAAAAAAAGGAGAAGTGCCGAACTTCTCCTTTTTTGTTTATTCGTAACTGCTGTAATAATCAGGTTCTGAAGGAACACTTTCTTCTTTAATAGCCGTTACGGCTTTATTTTCCTTTGCTCCAAAAAACAAGCGGTATAATCTTGAAATATCATTTGTTGATTTTTCTTCACGAATGATATAAAGATGATTTTCGTTTTTCAGGATTGTTGTTTCAGTATTCAATGCTGCTGAAAGAAAGGAGGCGGGGATGAGCGCTATTTGCATAATAGAGGGTTTTACAAGGATAAATATTCAAAACTCCTGCCGTAGAGGAGCCTTGGGTTTATTTTAACAGTGTTTTATTTGCAGGTAAATGCAGGAATAAGTTCAGGGTATGTTTATGGTAATTGGATAAAAAAAAGGAAGCGGTTGTCCTCATGGTTTTACAGGATTTAAAATTTGTATAAAAATAGCTTTCCGGAATTGATACCACAAGAGGGGTTTTACTAATGTCTTCAGAAAAATTACGATGCGGAACCTGTCTGAAAAGAAGCATTTGGTAAAACTAACTGCTCAGTTGGGATTACCTGCACTTGTAACTGAACTTTGTTCTTCCATCAATGATGCCAATGCCATCCTGGTAATCGCCTTCGGCAAATAATTCCAGTACGTAATTGTCACGGGAAAATTTGTAGTTTTTATAATTGGTAACAAGTGAATCGGAAATTACACCTGCATCATAAATTTTAGTGGTTACTTTTTTCATTGTATTTACAGGCCGTTTCCCGAAGTTGAATGAAAGGTTATAGGGCAATGTAAAATAGCCGTCAGGAAAAATATACATTAACTCACGGGCCTGCTGAGCTGTATTGTATTCAACCGCAGCATCAACAATTACTTCTGTTGAAGGAAATAAACTTTCAAGCAACGCCTTAGTTAAATTGCCGTTGCTGTATGTATAAGTTGAGCGGAGTAATGGTATGGGGATATTAAAAAGGTAATATTCTTTTTTTGTTAAGTAACCCGATGCATTATAGGTAAAAGTGATGCGGATAGAATCTGAAAAAGGATCGGATGGATCTTCCAGCCCTTTGTACTCTTTTACTCTTCCCGTTGTTGCATCGTTAATAAAATACTGTCGGCTATCCACAAAAACAGTATCTCCACGATACGTAAAGGCCGAAGTGAAATAAGGTGAGTTGGTAAGACTATCGTACAGTTCAGTACCTGTTGGCTTGCCTGCTGCATCAAAGAAAGCATTATGAGCTTCAAACCCGATGCCGGCGAAAGAATCAATGGTTAATACCTGGCTGATGCGGCAGTTGTTGCCAATGAAAACAGGGTTGTAATCGCCTGTATCAATACTTTTTTCTTTGCGGCATGCAAGAATGAAAAGTAAAAGAAAAAGAAAGGGTGTTGTTTTTTTCATGATCACCATATAGTTTTATTACATTACCTGTGCATCATCTGTAACCTCGCTGTTGGTTTCAATAGTAGGATTTGTTTCCGCTTCCTTCCGATGCCTGAAAAAACGTTTTTGAAACAATAAAATTGTGATAACCCCTGTTGAAATAGATGCATCGGCAATATTAAAGATGGCCTGGAAAAAAGTAAAGGGTTTGCCGCCAAGCAAGGGAACCCAGTTGGGCATCATTTTATTTTCAATGATGGGGAAGTAAAGCATATCCACTACATGGCCGTGCAGAAATGATCCATACCCTTTTAAAGTTATTCTGGCTAATCCATTATAGCCAAAATAAGAATTTGTTGAAGGATCATAAATCATTCCTTTGTCAAAGATGATTCCGTAAAACAAACTGTCAATCAAATTTCCCATAGCGCCGGCATAGATCAGCGCAGCACATACAATAAAACCCTTATGATATTTTTCCCGAACAATTTTCACCAGGTACCAACTGCCAAAAACGACTGCTCCTAAACGGAAAAGCGACAATGCCATTTTTCCCCATTCGCTGTTACCAAGTTTCCAGCCATAAGCCATGCCTGCATTTTCAATAAAATACAAACGAAACCAGCGGCCAAAAATGAATTTTTCATCCTGGTAAAGCATACCGGTTTTAACCCAAATCTTCAGCGCCTGATCAGCAAATAAAATAAGAAGGATAATAAATAGTACGTGACGAATCTTCACAGTATGATTTTTAGTGGAGCAAAGATAGGGAGTTGATGGTAAGCAGTTTGAGCCTTAACTTATTCTTCAAAGTAAACTCTCTTCACCCTCTGGCTGATGCCTGTCATGATCTCATAAGGAATAGTCTGGCTCCATTGTGCAAGCTTGTCAATGGATAATTGTTTTCCAAATACAAGTACTTCATCACCTTCTTTAATATCAGCAATATCCGTTACATCCAGCATGGTCATATCCATACAAACAGTGCCAATAACCGGCGCCTGTTGCCCGTTCACCAGCATATAACCCTTGCCATTACTTAAGTTGCGGGGATAACCATCGGCATAACCAATACGTACTGTTGCGGTGATGGAGGGTTTGCTGATGATTCCTCTGCGGTTATACCCAACCGTATCTCCCGGCTGCAAATGTTTAACCTGGGCTATGGTTGTTTTTAACGTTAGCGCTTCTTCTAAATTCAGTTTTCCTGCAAAGGAACTGATGCCATACATACCAATACCCAACCTTACCATATCGTATTGCAATTGCGGATGACGAAGTGTGCCATTTGAATTATCAAGATGTTTGATAAATGTATATTGAAGTTGTGATTGAATATAATCACATGCCTCTTCAAATAGTTTCGACTGCTGTAATGTAAACGCATCTTCTTTTTCATCTTCGCTTGCTGCTAAATGACTGAAGACGGATTGTATGGTGAAATAATTTTTCTTCTTCAGTTCTTCACAAAGCCCTGGTAATTCATTTTGCATGAAACCAAGCCGGTGCATACCCGTATCAATTTTCAGATGTACAGGATAATCTGTAAGCGCTTCTTTTTCTGCATATTCTTCAAATGCGTGAAGAATGGAAAAAGAAAACAACTCCGGTTCAAGATTATGTTCTGTCAATGCATCAAAAGTAACAGGCTCAGGATTCATCACCATAATGGGTAATGTAATGCCAGCTTTACGTAAGTCAACACCTTCATCTGTAAAAGCTACTGCTAAATAATCAGCTTTTAAAAATTGTAAGAGATTGGCAATTTCATAACTGCCACTTCCGTAAGAAAATGCTTTCACCATTGCCATAATCTTTGTGGATGGCTTCAGCTTTTTTTGGTATTCTTTAATATTTCTTGCAATGGCCGTTAAATTAATTTCAAGAACTGTTTGATGTGTTTTCTGTTCAAGCAATTGAGCAACCTTATCTAATTCAAACACACGGGCACCTTTAATGAGGATGCTTTCATTGTGAAAGTTGAGGGATGATATATGTTCCATCAATTCATTGGTTGATGAAAAATTTTGCAGTTGTATGGATGATGGTAAGAGTTGAGCTAAATATTGTTTTGCTTTTTCACCAACAGTTATTAAACGGTTTACAGCATGGCTTTGTATGAGCTTTGCAATGGATGTATATGCTTCTTTTTCCTGTTCTGCAGTTAATGGAAAATCAGAAAGAATGAGTGTTTTTGTTTTGTGTTGCCGTTGTTGCTGCAGCATATTGAGTGCAATGGCAAAAGAACTGAGATCGGCACTGTAACTGTCGTTGATGATGGTTGTATTGTGTATGCCACTCTTTAATTCCAACCGTAAACTTACAGGGCGTAACTGGAGGAATTTTTCTCTTAACTGATCTGTTGAAAGATGTAAATACAGGCAAACTGCCAAACAGGTAACAGCGTTTTCAACAGATGCATCATCGGTAAAGTGAATTGAAATTTTTTCTTCCCTGTTCTTGTGGGTATAACAAATTTCAGTTACGGCAACCTGTTTTTTAATAGCTGTTATTACAAGGTCATTGCTGCCATTACTTCCCCAGGTAAATAAATTATTTGCAGATAGTTTCAGTAAGTTTAGTTTCTCAGTTGAGCAAATGATTGTATCAGCAGAGGAAAACAGTTTCACTTTTTCATCCAGCTTTTGTTGCTTGTTAGCAAATCCTACGGCATGTGCTTCTCCAATATTGGTTAAAACGCCAATGGTTGGCTGAATGATGTGTTGCAAATTTTCCATTTCACCTGTTTGTGAAATACCGGCTTCAAAAATACCAAGTGTATGTTCTTCTTTTATATGCCAAACACTTAAAGGAACGCCCACCTGTGAGTTATAACTTTTAGGGCTGCGAACAATCGTAAACTGATCAGACAATAATTGATTGAGCCATTCCTTTACAATGGTTTTTCCATTGCTGCCGGTGATGCCGATTACAGGAATCCCGCCGGGGCGGGACAAGGTGTTGAATTGACTGCGATGATGTGCTGCTAATTGTTGTAATGCGTGAAGTGTATCATCAACCAGTAAAAAATTTGCATCTGCAAAATCAGTTACAGCAATCTTTTTCTGTACAATAAAATTTCTTACTCCTTTGCTGTAGCATTCTTTTATAAAATCATGTCCATCTCTCCGTGTTGTTTGTAAAGCAAAGAACAAAACCGTTTGCGGATGAATGATGCGTCTGCTGTCAATCTGCAAATGCTCAATCATATCTGCTGTATTTGCTTTTTGCAAATAAGCTGCGTGCAGAATGCTGGCAATAGTATCAATACTGTAAAGCGGCATAGGAACAAAGATGCAAACTATTTCGGCATATCAGGTGGCAACCCTTTTTTCTTGTGGTAGAGAGAATAAAGAATAGAGCCTCCTAAACAGGTTATGATCACTGCCAGGGAAATAAGTACCTGTGCGGATTTATTAACCGCAGTTCCAATTAATTCTTCACTCAGCATTTTTAAACCAATAAATACCAGAACAATGGCAATTCCCTGTTGCAGGAAATCAAATTTACTGATGGCTCCTCTCAATAAGAAGAAAAGCGAACGCAAACCAAGCACGGCAAAAATATTGGAAGTATAGATCACCAAAGCAGCATGGGCGCTGTTACGGTCAACAATACCCATTACCGCAGGAATAGAATCAAGCGCAAAAACAATATCTGTTGTTGCCAGCATTACAACCACTGTAAATAAAGCTGTGTAAACCGGTTTGCCATGTTGTTTAATGCGGTATTTTCCATCGCCATCATCCATGGTAATGGGCAGAATTTTTTTTAGAAATTTAAATACCGGGCTTTCTTTGGGATCAAACTCTTCATCCTGGTTGCTGGTAAACATTTTAAAACCGGTATAAACAAGGAATGCACCAAAAATGTAAAGTATCCAGTGAAAACGATTCACCAGTTCAACGCCAAGGGTAATAAAGATCACCCGCAGGAAGATGGCCATCAATACACCAATGAGTAAAACCCTGGGAATAAAAATCTCTTTTACTTTAAAGAAACTGAAGATGAGTACAAATACAAAGATGTTGTCAATACTCAGGCTCCATTCCATTAAATAGGCGCTCACATATTCAAGCGCTGCCTGTTTTCCATCTTCATACCAAATAAAACCACCAAAGCCCAATGCAAGAATAACCCAGAAAACAGTTTGATACAATGCCTGTTTGGTTGTAAGCTGTGCCGATTTTTTGCTGAGCAACCCAAGGTCAAAAACAAGAGCAAGCACCAATACAATTCCAAAAACGAGATAAGTAATTTGAGTAGGATTCATTATTTCAAGTTCATTTATTAAATTGCCTGAGGCAGTTTATTTTGTTTGAGTATATTTTCTTTTTCTCCATTGCAGATAAATTATACCAATGATCATCACCAGCAAAACAGGAACCACAATATTAATCAGTTGCCACATCAACCGTTGTTCATTTACCTTTTGCGGATTTAGTAAGCGCAAGGTTACTTCTTTATTACGTAAAGCTACAATACCTGCATTGCCCGTAAAGAACTGCAACGTATTTTGCAAAAAACTACGGTTGGCAAAGCTGCGTTCCTGCACACGGCTGTAACCCATGGGGAAGGGTTCTTTTTTAGTGTAGCTGTTCAATACTATATCACCATCACCAACAATAATTTGCTGAGTTGCTTCACCCGCCTGCGTTTTAAAAGAACCATATTGGGTTGTAAAATATTGACGCATTTCAGCCGATGCACGGTTGGTATACAAGCTGTTGAACTTTCCATCTAATAAAATACCAACGGGTAAATTCTTTTTGTTGTAAAGTTTAATGTCTTCAATTGTTTTTAATTCCTGCAAACTGATGATGGCAGGTGTGCTCACAACTTTTGCATTTTCACTGGATGTGAGTAAAACAGTTTTTGTGATGCCATCTGCTTTCACCGTATCAAGCGTATTGGTGAACTGGCTTAAAACAGGTTCCAGGTTTTTTGTAATGGGATGATTGCTGCTTGCAACTAATAAGGGATAATAGTTGAAAGGCACCTCAGCCAATTGCGGTTGCCCGCCGGCATTACCTACAACCAATTTACTCAGATCACATTGCTGATCTTGCAACAAATCACGGTTGATGCGAACACCGTATTTAAACAACAGATCATCTAAGTTCAATCCACGATCATAAGCCAGTGTTTGAGCAGCAAAAGCAAGACTGTCTTTCTCTGCATACAATACATCTAAAAACCAAATCACTTTGCCACCCTGCATAATGTATTGATCAATTTTCAGTTTTGCAGAATCAGAAAAAGCAATGGCAGGTTTTACAATGAGTATGGCTGCAAATTCTTTTGGAATAACCGGGTTGCTATTTGGGTCAATGGTTTGAAATGCATAGTCAGCATCCATTGTCTGCACAAGATCATATGTTTCAGGTCCGGTTGGTTCGCCATTTCCGGTTAAGTAACCGATGAGTGGTTTTTGTTTCCGCTGAATTTTTTCAATGGCATCTGCAAATTTAAACTCAAGTAATGCTTCTGCATTGCTGATGCTTTTTGCTTCGTCGGTTACTAATCTGCCTGTTAAAGGGTCACGGCTGTATTCTGTTTTACCGCTGAGTAAATCAACAGGAATTACCTTGTTGCCATAATGAACAATGGCAGAAGGATAAATAACACGTTGCGTTTTTGATTCTTCTTTTTCCTGTACCTCCAGCGTATAAGGCATGATGCCCAGCGTTTTTAATGAATCAGAAATAATTTGCTGTATGATTTCTTCATTAAAGTTCGGCCGGGATTGGCGAATACTGTCAATATTATAACCACTATAATTTAGTTGGTTCAGGAAGTTGCTCAGCATATTGGCTTTAGCATTTTCATCAAACAGTTCTTCAACCGATTTATAATTAATCACTAAGTTATTGCTGCTGTATTCTTTCATTTCAACCAGCAGATCATCGGTACTGTTTTTCAGTTTGCGGAACGATGAACGGAAGTCGCCTTTCAGAAATACATCAATGGTAATGGTACTGTCGATATTTCGCAGGAGTTTTTTTGTTTGGGGCGAAAGTGAATAGCGTTGTTCAGCAGTGAGGTCAAGCCGGAACTTAAATAAACCTGCCAGCAGGTTTACAGCAATCAATGCTCCCAGTAAAATCAACCATCCGTATTTTGTTGCCAGTATTTTTTTCATGAATGATTCTACTTTTTACGACTGATTCGCTGAACAGTGAGAAAGAGGGTGAAGAAAGTTATACTCAGGAAATAAATAACATCCCTGCTGTCAATCACACCTTTTGATAAACTGCGGTAATGAAAATCCATACCCAGCATTTCAATAACATAATCTGTTCCTGCACCAAACAACGTACTGAATGCAGTGAAGCCGCTGTATAACACAAAACAAAAGGAAGCACTCAGCAGAAAAGCAACAACGGGGTTGCTGGTGAAACTACTGCTGCAAACACCAATGGCTGTAAAAGCTGCACTTAAAAAGAGCAAGCCAATATAAGAGCCCATGATTCCGCCGCTGTCTAACACGGTTCCGTCGGCGGCCATTGCTTTTATGGTAAATAAATAAGTAAGGGTTGGCAGTAAAGCAATCACAACAACAAACAGTGAGGCAATGTATTTACCCAGTACTATTTGCCATGAAGTGAGTGGCCGGGTAAATAAAGTTTCCATTGTTCCGCTGCGCCATTCATCGGGGAAGATGCGCATGGTTACTGCAGGTATCAGCAACAGTAAAATAAAAGGAGAGAGGTTGAAAAAATTTTCCAGTGAAGCATATCCATAGTCTAAAATGTTGAAGCTGGAAAAAACAAACAGGAATAATCCGTTCAACAAAAGAAACAGGATGATGGTGATATACCCCGTAAGGTTACTGAAAAACTGCCGGAATTCTTTTTTACAAATAGGCCACATAGATGAACAAAAATAATGGAATAATGTGGATGCACAGGAAGCTTTGTTAACGGTCTGTTGCGGGCAGGCGATGGTTGCTGGCAGCATTTCTCCGGGGCGTTAAAAATTTTTCTCTGAATATTATATCTTATATAGCCTGAACCGTTATCTTTATAGGTTTCTGTATATCCATTGAATGCCATCATTGCCTTTACCTGTAAGAAGCCAGC
>CAMTVU010000012.1:0-8398 GCA_947085245.1 uncultured Chitinophagaceae bacterium
AAGAAGTTTGGAACAGTGGGTGCAGTTGCCTGTGATGCTTTTGGAAATCTTGCAGCGGCAACAAGTACTGGTGGAATGACGAATAAAAACTATAATCGAATTGGCGATAGTCCCATCATTGGAGCTGGTACGTATGCCAATAATCAAACCTGTGCAATTTCATGTACAGGGCATGGGGAAATATTTTTAAAAGCAGTTGCTGCTTACGATGTAAGTTGTTTAATGGAATACAAAGGAATGAATTTGCAGCAGGCAATGGAAACCGTTACGCTGGATAAATTAGTAAAACTAAAAGGTGAAGGCGGAATGATTGGCGTGGATGCAAAAGGAAATACTGCATTGGTATTTAACTGTGAAGGCATGTACCGTGCCATGAAGAATAATAAAGCAGAACAGCAAATAGCTATCTACAAATAAAAAACTCTCTCTTACTTTGTACTACATAGCTCATGGGCTTTGTTGTTTAATTCAGGAATAATTTAATGGTTTAAGATTGTATGAGGGTGCTCTATCAAATGAGCGAAGTAGTATCTTTGACTTATGCAAACGTATGCTGTAATTGTGGCCGGTGGTGCCGGTAAGCGAATGGGATCACTGCTGCCCAAGCAATTTTTATTACTGAAGAATAAACCTGTTCTTTACTATACTGTCAACGCTTTTCTGAAAGCTGTTCCGGGAATTCATGTGATCATTGTTTTACCTGAAGAACACCTGGAACTTGGAAAAGAAATTGTTGATGGTTTTTTTGATCAGCAACAGATCCAGTTAACCGTTGGTGGTGAAACAAGATTTCATTCTGTGCAAAAGGGATTGAAGCTGATCAGTGAAGAGTCAATCATCTTTGTACATGATGGTGTACGTTGTTTGGTGAGTGAGGAACTGATTCAGTGTTGTTATGCTGCAGCATTGGAAACAGGAAGCGCTGTTCCTGTTATTGAATGCAGGGATAGTATAAGGATGATCACTGATGAGGGTAATGATCCTGTTGACAGAACCAAACTTCGCCTGGTGCAAACTCCGCAAACTTTTCATAGCAAAATACTGTTGCCTGCATTTGCCATTGATTACAAAGAGCGTTTTACTGATGAAGCCAATGTGGTTGAAGCATTTGGTTTAAAGGTAACATTGGTACCGGGCGAAGAAACAAATATCAAGATCACCAACCCGATTGATTTGGTAATTGCGGAGAAGATTTTGGAGAAGTAATCTTCAGTTGTAAAAAGATAAACAATGATATTTAAAGCTTCACTGGATAAACAGTCAAAAGCAATAACAATTGGTATTACTTTATTTTTTCTATTATCTGCGGTTACATGTTTTGTAATATACTACATGGGTCAACTATTTAGTTTACTCATCATTCCTGTAATTTTAATTGCAAGTTATTTCCTTGTTTTTTTCTTAAGGCCCGTTAGCTACAGCATAACGGATCAATCAATCAACATTAACCGATTGGCAGGTGTTAAAGAAATTAAGAGGGAGCATATAAAAAGTGCAACGGTTATAAGTAAGGATAAAATTGATTCTTCAAGCAAAACCTTTGGTGTAGGAGGCCTTTTTGGCTATTTCGGAAAATTTTCTAACCGGCAGCTTGGTCAAATGACATGGTATATTACACGGATGGACAGGCTGGTATTAATTGTAACATCCGAAAAGAAGAATATTGTTTTATCGCCTGATGAACCGGAACAGTTTATAGCAGCTTTATAAGAAATTACTCTTTCATCCATCTTAACAATTTCGGCAACCTGTTCATTCTTAAAGCAGGGTATTTTTCTTCAACTGCACCGTAGCTGCTGTAAAAGAAAGCAAGGTTCCGGATGTCGCTACCCTCAAAGTCAAGCAGGGAAGCGGTTTCGGCATGTTTAAAAATAAACCTGTCTATTAAATAATGTGAGGCTCCCAATGTTTTTCCATTCGGATGATTGCCCACAAGAATATAATACCAGCGATTGTGTGAATAAAGAAACACTGCTGAGGCAAGTAATTCATCAGCTTTTGAATAAATACCAATTGTTTCAACCTTTTGTTTTTTTTCTGCTCCTTCAACTGCTTTTTTAAATCGGTTCATCTGCTCATCAGTGATCGAAGAAATCCGTTGCATGGTTTCTTTTGCAAGTGGAATAATTTCATCCAGGTCAATTCCTTCTTTTACGATCAATCCACTTGTTTCAGCTTTTTTGATATTACGTTTGAGGTTGGAACGATAACAGGCGCTGATGGTTTCGTAATTATTTTCTAATGAAAGCACATAATTGATGCGTTCAGTAAACGGAAAATTCTCAATGTTGAAGAGGTTCTGCTGATTTAAATAAATGTCGAAGTATTTAAACTTTGCCGGGATCTTTTTTAAGAAAGATTCAACAAGCGTTCCATCAATTTTCGTTTTTGAAAAAACACCAAGGCTTGCACAGAAGTAGGGTTGAAATAAATAAAGGATGCCATACTTCTTATTCCAGGTGAGTGGCATTACCGCTTCATAATCATTCAGCACCAACGCATCCCATTGATCAGCCATTGCATCTAAATACCAGGAGTAACCATAAATAAGTCCGTTTACAGAATGATCAATGCACTCATCCCATTTGTTTTTATCAATGGCGGTTTGCTGTATGTATCGGATCTGCTGCATCAGAAAGGCATGCGCCTGTCAAATTTTTTGAGGCTCAGGTTTTGAATATCAATACTGAATGCAATGTTTTTCAAAAAACGTTTTTCAGGAATGGTTGATTCAAAATAATCTCTGTACACTTTGCTGTACAATAAAGGAACGTAAACGTTGATTGTGTTTTTGAGGAAGGATAATTGCAAACCTGCATTATATAAAACCCTGCTGCCGCCTGCATTTGTTTTCCATGCATCAGCATAAGTACCAATGTCAATATAAACTTTCAATGGAATATTTACGGGCAGTACTTTCAGGATATTGATCTCATCAGGAATATCACTCGCAAAATTTATCGCCATCAGCCAATCATCTGTTTTGCCAATCTTTGAGGCCAGCAAATCCGTACGAACTTTAAAACCTCCATCTCTCATCATGATCTGCTGACTGGCAAATCCTTCAAATTCATTTCGTCCAATAAAATAATTGCTGTACGTATAATCTTCATAACCTTTAGGACCGGTCATGTTCAAATGATAGGCATCTGTCATAAACTGCTTGCTGAATGTTTTATTGCCGAGGTAGAAAAACTTACCGGCAAAAAAACGTATGTCGGCTCCCAGTTTTTCATTGTAGTTGAAATAATAGTTTCCCGTAAATGCAAGGCGAACAAAATCTTTTGCCTGCTCTGCCTGCAACTCTGCCCTGTAAGGATATAACGCTCTTGTATCCTGTGCCACAAAACGCAATTGGTTAAGATACCTGTTTGTTTGATGGGTGGTGATTTCTGTAAAGCGGTTTCCATTGGGAAATGTGTCGCTTCTGAAACGAAGATCATCTTCATTAAAGAAAAAAGTTTTCCATTGAATGTAACGGTCTCTTGTACTGCGTGGATTTATTTCGTTGAAAACAAACTTCAACGACGGTACAAGTTTTCTGAAACCTGTAATGTATTTATTGCTGGCGGTATCAATAAAATCATTGGTATTAAACTTGAGTCCGTTCAATGCAACGGTAATCCGTTGAAATGTTTTTTGCGGATAGAACGTATAACTCAGTCGGGCCAGGCCATTCAACTGTTTACTTTTTGTGGCGTACATAGGAGCAACAATAAATTGAAAACGATTTGATGGAAGTGTGTGGTTACTCACGGCGCCGCCAATCATAAATCCATCATACAGATTTGTTCCAATAATTGGGGAGACCATAATTACATTGGTTGTTGCATTATTCACTCCAATAACTGGAACAATTTTTATTTTTTTCTTTTGTTCCTGTTGCAATGGCCCTTTTTTATTGAGCAATTCGAATGTTGTATCAAGAATTTTACCGGTTGATTGTTCGAATGAAGTTTTCAGATCAAGCGGATAGGGATGTTTCAGTTTCCATTGCTGAAAATAAGTTTGCATGGCAGCATCAAAAGCAGTGCGGCCAAGTTGCTGCTCCAGCAATTGCATAAATTGACTGCCTTTTTCATAAGCAATCAATGTATAGTTGGCTTCCGTTAAACTGTCGCTTGGGGTATTGAGTGTTTGATCTTTTTTCCAGCGTTCAAAACTTTGCAGGAAAAGATTGTCATCAAAATTAAGATCAAATAATTTTTTCTTTTTTGCGGCTGTGCGGTATCTGCTTTCTTCTTTGTTAAAGCGGTTGGTGTAAAAGGAATTGATGCCTTCATCAAACCAGGGATAGCGTTGCTCATTAGTGGCCAGCATTCCCTGGAACCAGTTATGGCCAACTTCATGTTCAAGTACACTTTCTAAATCTTTTTCAGTTTTCATGGAAGTGATGGCTGTAATACATGGGTATTCCATACCGCCTGCAAAGCCCATCTTTGTTTCCACCGCTGCAATTGTATTGTAAGGATATTCTCCAATGGTTTTGCTTCTGAAACGCACAGCATCTTTAAGCATTCGTGTACTGTTTTTCCAAACTTCTTTTCCTTCAGCAGAGTAAGCACTGTACACATCAACAATATGATTTGCATTTAACAGAATTGTATCATGATTAACGATGTAACGTTTATCAGCAAACCAGGCAAAGTCGTGAATGTTCGTTTGTTTGTAAATAAGTGTCTTTGTGTCTTCTGTTTGTTTTGTTGGAGTAACTGTTTTTACCTGTATTTTGGATTTTATTTTTTGGATTTTGTTTTTTGTATTTTGGGTTTTGTTTTTTGGATATAGGAGCTTATTGCTTATGGCTCTTTCTTTCAACCAAACTTTTTCTTCTTCATTCTGTAAATCACCGCTGCTGAGTACCACATAGTTTTTAGGTACGGTTATTTTTACTTCATAATTTCCAAACTCACTGTAAAACTCCCCCTGGTCTAAGTAGGGCAAAGGATGCCACCCGTTTTTATCATATACTGCCGGCTTTGGATACCATTGTGTTATTTGATAAGATTGACCAACATGACCACCTCTTGAAAAATTCTTTGGTAACTGTACATGAAAGGGTGTAGTAATTTCAATAGAAGCGCCTGGTGCCAATGGTTGCGGCAGCAATACTTTAATAATGTCAATGTGCTGCGGATGATCTTCTGTTTTTGCAAGAACGGAGTTAACACGAAAATCCAAACGATTGATGTAACCACGCTCTTCTTTGTTGGAAAAATAAAAATCAGTGCGGCCATTTTCCAATAGCTGATCACTGAAAGCTGTTTTGTCTGTACGGTAAGCATTGGGCCATAAATGAAACCAGATGAAGCGTAATGTATCGGGTGAATGATTGATGTATTCAATTTTTTCAAAACCATCTAAACTGTGATCTCCGTCATTTAAAGTAACATCTATTTTAAAATTGACCTGCTGTTGCCAATAGGATTGCTGGGCAAAAGAAGTATAAGAAACCAATAAAAGCAGGAGGCCAATAAAATATTTCACTTAATGGGTTTTATCAAAAATAAACTCTTGTTTTCAGGTTTTTATCAGGAGCCGCCAATTTTGTGGCGAAATTCGGATCATCTTCCTTTTCCCAGCAGGATCAAACGTATAGTGTGAATGATGATCTTAATATCAAGTGCCAGCGAAATGTTTTCAATATACACCAGGTCATACTTGCTGCGTTCAATCATTTCCTCAGTATTTTCAGCATATCCAAACTTTACCATTCCCCATGAAGTGAGCCCCGGCTTTACTTTCAGCAGAAAACGGTAATAGGGTGCTTTTTCAACAATCTGGTTAATATAAAAACGCCGTTCAGGTCTTGGGCCAACCAAACTCATTTCTCCTTTTAAAATATTCCAGAACTGCGGTAATTCATCTAATCTCCATTTACGCATCACTTTTCCCCAGGCTGTAATCCGTAGATCGGTTTCTGATGATAAGGCAGGGCCATCTTTTTCTGCATCGGTTATCATAGATCGAAACTTATGGATAAAGAATTTTTTTCCTTTCAGCCCAACACGTTCCTGAGAATAAAAGACGGGGCCTTGTGATGAGAGTTTTACTTTAATGGCAACCAACACAAGCAGCGGGAATAAAATGATTAACGCAAGCAGGGATACAATAATATCAATAAGGCGTTTGATATTTTGCTGCCATTCACTCATCATATCGGTATGCAGATCAATGAGCACGGCTCCCAACACATTACTTGTTTTTACAGAACCCGAAAGAATATCAATGGTGTTTGGTAAAAGCTTAATGCTCACATCCTGTTCACTCAAAAGACTGATTGACTGCTCCATTGATTGCCGTTCCTTTTCTTCTGTGGCAATAATTACCTGTTCAATTTTTTTTTCGTGTATAACAGTAGCAAGATCTTTCAAAGAACCGAGCGGAGTAAGGTATTTACTTAAACCGTTTGTGGAAGTTCCATCGGGGTATATGAAGCCTGTAAAATCAAACCCAAGTGTTTCACCTGAACCTTTAATATCACGGTACAGTTGGATGGCATTTTTATTGGCGCCGATGATGAGTGTATTGATCTGTACTTTGCCGGTTAAAAACTGTCGTTTTATTTTGTTGAGAATCATCCATCGAAACAACCAGGTAAAACCAAACTGTAACCCAAACAGCAACAAACTTTCTTTATAATAAAAGGTGTAAGAAACAATCTTATCATCAAGCAGGATGGCAAAGAAAATAATTAATGAACCCAGTAAGCAGTTGAAAAAAGTGATTGTAAGCTCCTGTAATCTTGATTTGCTGTAAAGGTTTTTATAACTGCCGGATAAATGATACAGGATCAGCCAGCAAAGAGGAATAAAAAATATTCCGTAAAAAAACATGGCATCAAAAGGCTGGGAAAGAAGTGCAGTTGCCTCACCTAATAAAACCCTTCGCAGTAAATAAAACAATCCCCATGCAAATGTTGCTGCCAGCCAGTCGGCAAAAACATACCATCCAATTTGTATGCGGGGCGATGAGATCATGAAGTTAAGCTACAGTTGTTCGTTGAATTTTCTGAAGTATCTGGTGAGCAACATCCATTGCCCGTAATCCATCCACTTCACTTACCGGTACAGGTTTATTGTAAAGAACAGCATCTCTGAAATGTTCCAGTTCCATTTTAATGGCATTCACTTCATGAACCGGCGGATTTGAAATAGCGATGGTTTTTTTGCCATCCCTGGTTTCAATATCAAAAGTAAATGCTTCATTATCGCCGGGTGCTTTCATTTTAATGATCTCCGCTTTTTTCTCCAGGAAATCAATGCCAATATAAGCATCTCTCTGGAACAATCTGATCTTTCGCATTTTTTTCATGCTGATGCGGCTGCTTGTTAAATTAGCCACACAACCGTTATCAAATTCTATACGAACGTTGGCAATATCAGGAGTATCAGTCATTACAGCCACACCATTGGCGTACACATTTTTAACATCGCTCTTTACAATACTTAAAATAATATCAATATCATGGATCATCAGGTCAAGTATCACACTTACTTCGGTGCCACGTGGATTGAATTGCGATAAACGATGCACTTCAATAAACATGGGGTTGAGCTGCATATCTTTTATTGCAAGAAACGCAGGATTGAACCGCTCCACATGCCCCACTTGAAATTTTATATTGGCTTCTCTTGCAAGCTTTACCAGTTCGTTGGCTTCGTCCATAGTATTGCACATGGGTTTTTCAACAAATACATGTTTCCCCATGCGTACAGCCATTTGGCAAAGCTGAAAATGCGAGGTAGTAGGTGCAACAATATCAGCTGCATCGCACAACGCCATTAATTCTTCGGCATTGGTATAACGTTTCAGTTGATATTTTTCTGCAACTGCTTTGGCTGTACGGTCGCCGGGATCATAAAAGCCAACCAGTTCAACATTTTCTATTTCTTTCCAGTTATTGAGATGAAATTTTCCAAGATGGCCGGTGCCAAATACTGCAATTTTGAGCATTCAGTTTTAATTAAGTAAGAACAAATATAACTAAGCTTTGGGTGGAGCTATAAATTGAAAATGGTTTGAATAAAAAAAGCATAAAAACTTTTTTTACCAAAAAGTCAAAACCCTTATCTTTGCCGTCCCAAAAATGAGTGATAATCAGGTTGTTGATTTTTGATTCAGGACCTGGGTAGTTGGATCGGTAGTTCAGTTGGTTAGAATGCCGCCCTGTCACGGCGGAGGTCGCGGGTTCGAGTCCCGTCCGGACCGCAGTAATGCGGTCACGCAAAGAAAAAAACAACCCCATTAAAGTCGAATACACTCGATTTTACTGGGGTTTTGTCTTTTTATCATATTCATGTGCGCAACGCCATAACATGGTCAAATTGTCAAAACCTCACCACTTTTGACATAACCAAGCCATGAATAAGATTAAATTCTCTCAAAAAATTATTGG
>CAMTVU010000013.1:0-21352 GCA_947085245.1 uncultured Chitinophagaceae bacterium
ATAAAAAAACAAAAAAGCAAATTCTTTATAGTTAAACTAATCACTGCCGAAAATTTTAATGGCCGCTTAGCTCAGTTGGTTAGAGTCCCGAAACTTCGGGATTAATCAGAGGGTCTCTGGTTCAAGTCCAGAAGGGGGAGCAAAAAGCTCCGGAGCAATCCGGGGCTTTTTAATTTTATTCATCAGGTTGACTTTGGCTAATTATCGGGCTTGACCATCAATCACTTAAGTTGCTTTAACCCTTTAAAGGCAAATTGTGGCCATATTCAGTTCAGTCCTTTAACAACTCACCTGCAACTATCGGCCTAAATTTGCTTTCTTACCGTTGCAGCTGCCACCTGCATTAAACATCCAACCAAACTTACGTTGCCAGACCGGGATACTTTTTTTAATTAAAAACCGTTAATGACTATGCATTTGGTGAAAAAAAATATTTTAGCCTTTTTACCCATTCATTATCCGTTAATAGCCAGAACTATGAAACTATTCCGTACCAACCAGGTTTACCTGACAATTGCTGCATTCATTTTTTTACAGATTCCCATTCTTATTGCCGGCAGCAGTTCAAGGGGAAGGCATATTCCACTTAATTTATTTAATGCAACTGCAGAGATTACAAAAAGCAAAGAAGATATTATTGTTAAAAAAGCCGATAGTATTTATGACAATCTTCAATTGCTGGAGGCGGGGTTAAATGAAGAAGCTTTTGAGTTTGCATACAAAGGTTATTATAAATTACTTGATGAAGGAATGGTAAGTCGCAGTGAAATATTAACCATTGCAGATTTTTCACAACCATCTTCACAAAGCCGTTTATACATTATTAATATAGCAGAAGGAAAAATCCTTTACCATACGCTGGTAGCACATGGCCGCAACAGTGGCCTTGATTATGCTACTGATTTTTCAAACAGACCCAGATCTAATAAAAGCAGCCTTGGTTTTTATATCACTCTTCAACCCTATTTTGGTGAAAATGGATATTCGTTAAAATTAAAAGGTCTTGAACAGGGTATTAATGATAAAGCTTATGACAGGGCCATTGTTTTACATGGATCGGGTTATGTAACTGCACAGTTTGCAAACAATAACGGGCATCTTGGCCGCAGCCTTGGTTGCCCTGCTGTACCACTGAAGCAAAATGCCGGTATCATTAATTCCATTAAAAACGGCAGCGTGATGTTCATTTATCATCCCAACAAACAATACCGGGAACAATCACCAATACTGAACAGCTAAAAATACTTTTTGTAACCCGGTTGATCACACCAATTGCTGATATAAGAAACCCTGCATTTGCGGGGTTTTTTATTGAATGATGAACCATGCAAGAACTTGAAATAAAGCCCCGGTTATAAACCCAATATAAATTTCGGCTGGCTTGTGATCGCTCACAATAAAACGACTGGTGCAGGTAATGCCTGCTATAAGAAATACAAGTAAAAGGGAAAACACATCATCTAACTTATTTTCAAAAAGAAGGAATGTAAAAAAGCTGGCAAGACCACCCGCCCCAATGGCATGCATACTCACCTTCATATAATTATTGATGAGCAGTGAGACAGATGCGGCAATGAAAAGACTCAATAAAAAGGCGGTCATCTCAAATGGATCGCCCAATCGTTTTGACACATAGAAATTCCAAAAGAAAAATGTGATGCTGGCCACATAAGGAATGATGCGGTCTTTCTGTGTAAGCAGCTGAATGGATTGAATAAAACCAAGTCCTTTCAATAACAAAACTGTTACGAGAGGTAAAAAAATACCGGTACTGAAAATGCGGAGAAAGACAATCATTTTTTCAAACGCAGTTTCTCCAATAAACACAAGGTTGTTTTGATATAATAAATACAATGTTACCCATGCAATTATGAAAAGCGGATGAAACAGGTAGGAAAAAAATGTTGCAACTGCCCTTGCAATGGGTGAGTGTAAATTTTCAGTGGAACTTATATTGCCCTTTTTATTTACGATCATTTGTTTCATGGCTTATAATTGTTTGCGTAGCCGTGCAACCGGAATATTCAGTTGTTCTCTGTATTTGGCTACTGTTCTGCGTGCAATATTATAGCCTTTTTCCTGAAGTAACTCAGTTAAGCGTTCGTCACTGAGCGGTTTGCGTTTATCTTCCGCATCTGCCATGTCAAATAAAATTTTCTTCACTTCTCTTGTTGAAACTTCTTCACCACTTTCTGTACTTAAAGATTCGCTGAAGAAAAATTTCAGCCGGTAAGTACCAAACTCCGTTTGTACAAACTTACTGTTAGCCACACGGCTTACTGTTGAAATATCTAACCCCGTTTTTTCTGCAATGTCTTTTAAGATCATGGGCTTTAATGATGTTTCATCGCCCGTAAGAAAAAAAGTTTCCTGGTGTTTCATAATAGCACTCATTGTGTGCAGCAAAGTGTTTTGCCTTTGTTTGATGGCATCAATAAACCAACGGGCTGCATCAATTTTTTGTTTGATGAACATAACGGCCTCTTTTTGCCTTTTATCTTTTTTGCTGCCCCTGTCATATTCTTTCAGCATATCCCTGTACCCTTCGCTGATGCGCAGATCAGGTGCATTACGTGAGTTCAGGGTTAATTCAAGAATGCCATTCGTATTCAGAATATAAAAGTCGGGCACAATATAGGTTTCAGCTTTATTCACTTCGCCAACGTTGCCCCCCGGTTTCGGATTGAGTTTTATGATCTGCTGAATGATGGCTTTTAACTGGTCATCATTCAGCGAAAGACTTCTTTGAATTTTTTCGTAATGTTTTTTTGTAAACTCATCGAAATATTTTTCAAGAATGAGTATTGCTGCCTGTATATCTTTTGAGGAGTTAGACTTTAATTTATGCCGCAACTGAATGAGTAAACACTCCTGCAAATCACGGGCACAAATGCCCGGTGGTTCAAATTGTTGTATCAACAGAATCAGTTCTTCAATTTCTTTCTCCGATGTTTCAATATTTTGCCTGAAAGCCAGATCATTCACTATAGCGCTGTTTTCACGGCGCAGGTATCCGTCATCATCAATACTCCCAACAATTTGTTCAGCAATGACCTGCCTTTTCTCATCCAGCTTCAGCATGCCCAACTGCTGATGTAACAGGTCGTAAAAACTGGCTTCCAATCTTAAGGGTGAAGATTGCCTTTCTTCCTGATCGGTGTAGTTATCTTCTCTAGTTCTGTAATCGGCAATTTCATCGTCACCTTCATTCACATATTCATTTATATCAATTTTCCCGTACTCATCTTCACATCCATCTAACTCATAGTCATCTTCCTCTTTGGTTTCAAATTCATCTTTCAAATCTTCATTGTGTTGTTCATCGCTATCCTCATCTGTTTGTTCAAGAGCCGGGTTTTCTTCCATCTCCTCTTTAATCCTTTCTTCAAGGTGGGCAGTGGGTACCTGCAACAATTTCATCAGCTGAATTTGCTGGGGCGATAGTTTTTGCAGTAATTTTTGTTGAAGTCCCTGACTCAGTGCCATTTTCCGGATACAGTTTTATCTTTACAATGTCATACTTTCACGGTGCTAAATTATTAAAAATTGGGTTATGAATAAAAATTGGAACAATTTTTGTGCTTTGGCGGTCTTTTTCTTAACATTCTCTTTGAAAAGCCAAGCCCAATCAACAGATTCTGTAATTAAACTAACCCGGGCTCCACAACTTTCCCTACCCTTTTTTCCATCTGTTTCAACGCAGTCATCAATTTTTTTTACAAAAGAAAATTCAGTTCGCCTTAATTGGGGCAACCCCTTCAGCAATTGGGGTGTTATGTGTATTGGAGAATATAAACTGGAAAAGAAAACCGGCATTCCTTTCCGTTTCAGACTTGGTTCACTTGAATATGTAAATAAACTGGAGGGAAAGAAATAAAAAAGCAGCAGAAAATCTGCTGCTTCACTTTATTTTTAAATCAGAATTATCGTTTACCCCAAACTGCAACTCTTGCCCTTCCTTTAGCCCGGCCAATGGTAGAATATAAAAATTCTATTCTGTCCAATTTCCGAACGCCACCGGGCAAATCAATTACCCTGCTTTCCTGCCCGGCTCTAAATGAATTTTTCAGAGCTACATTCATTTTTTCACCGTTTTCAAAATAAATATCCATGTCATCAATCCTTAGTGGCCCATTTGTTACCTTAATTTTTACCTGACGATATGCATCATTGCCGCCTACACGTAACACATCACGGTCGGGGCCAAATGCAGCCCACTTATCACCAATAAAACGCCAGCCCTGCTGAACTGAAGTGAAAGAGTTGAAAGTTGTGAATGCCATCACAGCAAGGAAAACAAAACAGATCTTTTTCATGTAATAATTTTTGAGGTTTAAAATCAATTGCAATAGGACAGGGAAAAAAACCGAAAGTTAAATTAAGGTTTGGAAAAAGATTTTGCAAATCTTTTTCCCGTTAATTTTCAGTATTGCCCTTGCCCGGTAAAAGATGATTGATAACAGCCCTGATTTCGGAAAAAGTAAATGCATCTCCCAATAAACCCTTTAACTCTCCCGCTTTCATATCGGGATTAGTGCGTATTGCTTCCTGAATGATCCCTACATTATTATCTGAAACTAATTTAAACACTGAAAGCTCTCTTGTTTTTACAGCATCGGCCAAATGCCCTTCGATGGTGCCGTTAGCCAGGTTGCGGAGTTTCGCTATTTCTTCAACTGTTTTCCCTTCGTTATAATATTGAAGTGTTACTGAATATGAATTTACTTTATCGCCCCTGGTTGCTGATGGTTCTTTCCGTTGCCTTTTTGGATTGGCTGATTTCGATTCAATATTTGTTTCAACATGATGTTCCTTGCAATAGTTCTCTACCATTTCAATAATATCATCTCCATACTTATCAACCTTTGCTTTTCCAAATCCACTCAACAGCAGCAAATGATTTTTTGTAAGCGGAAGATAGGTGCAGATTTCTGTTAGGCTGTTACTATTGGCAAGCATATAAATTGGCATGTTGTTATCCTCACATATTCTGTCTCTCCATTCCTTTAGCTGAAAATACAGTTCGGCATGATTGATACCCGATGCTGTTTGCTTTCTTTTACCTGCATAGCTGCTGATCTGAAAACGGGGTATTGCCAAATTCAGTTTGTGTTTCAGAAAGCCGGAAACGGAGAATGCCTCTTTTCCATATTGCAGTAAATAAACTGAAGTATGCAAAGCTATGCAGAGAGATTGCAGATGTTCATTTACTTCATCTGCTGCTGTTTTATGTTCAGTGATCAACGGATGGTTGTTGAGCGCCTGCTGCAATGCTGTTATCCTCGGCAAAAAATAAAGAGCCGCATCTGTTACTCTTTTTTGCAAAGCCGGATTGTTTTCAATGACAGCCTCGTCTTTCATCAATTCATAAATACGAAGAATGAATTTTTGTGCAACCGTTTTTTCTGCTTCAAATTGTTGCATCAGGTCTTCTATCCAACTTTCAGCATCAGTATTTAGCTCATGCTTGTGTTTGATGATGTTTTGCTGCAACTGCTTTATCAAAGTTTCTGTTTGTGTAAGTGAAAACAAATCTTCCAGCAGAAGAAGTGTGAACAATTTTCTTGCCTGTTGAAACCGTTCAGCCAAAGAACCTTTTGATGTCAATGAATTTTGCCCATTTAATACATGCTGATTATTGAAAATAACTGAAGGCAGAATTTTTGACAACAACACAATTCCATCAATGCTGGTACAACGGCTCAGTGCCACATACACCTGTCCGCTTGTAAAGGAAGCACCCGCATCAATCATTACTTTATCAAACGTTAAACCCTGGCTTTTATGAATGGTAATTGCCCATGCCAACCGTAAAGGATATTGTTCAAAAGTTCCCAACAGTTCCTGCTCCAGTTTCCCATCGTTTCTGTTCAATGTGTAACGGGAATTTTCCCAACTCTCTTTTTGTACACGAATATCTTCGCCATCACTAGTGACAATGATCTCCGCTTCATCAAGTGATTTAACAATTCCGATTTTTCCATTGAAATATCGTTTGGCAATTAAATCGTTCTTTAAGAACATCACCTGTGCCCCTTCTTTCAAAATCAATTCTGCATCAGCCGGATAGATGTTCTCAGAAAACTCTCCTTCAATTTCTGCTTTGTATGTAAATGAAGTTGAAGTTAGTTTTTGCAATTGCTGGCGGTTGATCAATTCTGCCTGATTATTGTGCGAAGTAAGAGTAATGTACTTATCATCTGCTGAGGGTTGAAAGCCGGGGATGAAACGTTGATTGAGCTGATTAAAATCTTCCTGCTCAATCTGGTTGTTTCTTACTTTATTCAACAACTCTACAAAGCTTTGTTCTTTTTGACGATAGATTTTATTCAACTCAATCAGCAAGGGCATTTGTTCTTTGATCACCTGGCTGTCGAAAAAGAAAGTGGACTGATAATATTCCTGCAAAATATTCCATTCCTGGTTTTGTGCAACCGGCGGCAGTTGAAACAAATCACCAATAAAAAGTAATTGTACACCGCCAAAAGGAACATGATGCTGATAACGCACACTTCTTAAAATCGTATCAATTGCATCCATCACATCACATCGTACCATGCTTACCTCATCTATTACCAGCAATTCCATTTTACGCAACAACTGTAACCGTTGCTTGTTATAACGGATCTTGGAAAGTAATTCGCTCTTGGCTGAATTGGTTGGAAGAAAAGGATGAAAGGGTAATTGAAACAAACTGTGCAATGTTACTCCGCCTGCATTGATGGCAGCAACACCAGTTGGTGCAGCTACGATACTGTTTTTTGAACAATGCTCTTTGAGGTATTTAAGAAATGTTGTTTTACCGGTTCCTGCTTTGCCCGTTAAGAAAATACTTTCCTGCGTTTCGGTAACAAAACGGAAGGCAAGGTCAAAAATATCATTGCGTTCAACATATTGCATAGTTGATAAATTAAAAGATCAGCCGCTTGTATTCAAGTGATGATTTACCAAAGTTAATGATCAAACCCAATCTGGTTCCTGATACTTTAAGGTAATTCAATGTTTGAGCTATGGCATCGTCAGTTATACCATCTTTATTTGCTTTTACTTCTACAATAATGCTATTGTACAATGTATAGTCTGCAAAGAATTTATGTTTTAAGGTTGTGCCTTTATAATCAATTGAATGTTCATCTTCCCTTACGTAGTTTATATCCCGTTGAAGGAATTCGATTTCCATTGCGTCCTTGTAAACAATTTCTAAAAAGCCATAGCCAGGGTTATTGTACACTTCCATACAAGCACCCACTATTTGGTATGCTTCAGATTTATAAAGAATTTGCTCCATGAATTAACTTGAGGTTTTAGTAAAGGCCACGAATTACACAGATTGGTACGAAAGAATATTCTTTATTTATGAAGATTCGTGTAATTCGTGGCACTGATTTTAAGCTTTCGCTTTTTCACCCAGCAAAAGCAGTTCATTCACCTGCACTTCCGTGATGTATTTTTTATTGCCTTCTTTATCTGTGTAGTTGCGGTTAACCAGTTTACCTTCAACAACCACTTCCTTTCCTTTGGTTAAATACTTCTCGGCAATTTCGGCCACTTTACCCCAGGCAATCATATTGTGCCATTGTGTTTCGGTGATCTTTTCGCCTTTGGCGTTACGGTAAGTTTCATTGGTAGCAATACTGAACCTTGCCATTTTTTTACCTCCATCTAATGTTCTTACTTCCGGGGCGTTGCCCAGGTTACCAATCAGTTGAACTTTGTTTTTTAATGCGTACATGTTTTTGAAATTTGTGGCCCTCTTTGCGAAAGCCAGGTTTATAATTTTGTTATCTCAGTCAACCGTTGACGTCAGTTCCGATTGACAACACAAAGATGATCTGCATGGAAAGCCTTATTCGGTTTTTACCCGTTTACTCCCGAAGCTAAACGTGTAAAAACGTTTGCACACGGATAAATTTTTGTATATTGACCACTCAAAACCCTTACTATGACTGCATCTGCAACCAAAACCTGCCTTGCCTGTGGTAAAACGCTGAAAGGAAGAGTGGACAAAAAATTTTGTGATGATTATTGCCGCAATAATTATAACAATCAGCAAAAAGCAAAAGGAATTCATAGCAGCTATGTCAGAAATATCAACAATACCCTTTTAAAAAACAGGAAGATTTTAGAAAGCATTTTGCCCGATGGGGAAGAAACGGCAAAAGCCAATAAAGATAAACTGCAACGATTGGGCTTTCACTTTAAATACCTCACACATCTTTATACTACTAAAACAGGCAAGACTTATTTCTATTGCTACGATTACGGATACCTGCCGTTGGAAAATGATTGGTATTTGATAGTAAGAAAAAAAGAAGAATAGTTCTTTGCCTTTACATTTGCATCATGTCAAACCCTGTTATTTGTATTGGCGCTTCCTTTGTAGATGAATTGTTTCATGCGAAAGATGAATTGCTGATGGCAACCACCAATGATGCGGTGGTAACAAAAACTGCCGGTGGTGTAAGCCGAAACATTGCACATCAATTAGCATTGTTAGGTGTCCCGGTTCAACTTATCAGTGTGTTTGGGAATGATAGTGATGGCAACTGGTTGAAACAGATTTGTAAAGATGCCGGTGTAAAACTGGATGCTGTTATAACTAAAGATGGACTCTCCGGAAAATATACAGGTATATTAAATGCCGATGGTTCCTTATTCTCGGCCTTCTTAACCAATGCTGCCAATTATTTAATTACTCCTGTACATTTAGAAACGCATCAGGACTTACTGAAAACAGCTGCTTATTTACTGGCTGATGCAAATATTAATGTTGATACAGCCGAATGGTTACTGGAGTTCAGCATTCAAACAGGCATTCCGTTTATTATTGAACCTGTTTCTGTACCGCCAGCTAAAAAATTCAGAGAAGTAAATCTGAAAGGTCTTTTCCTTGTTACACCTAATGAAGATGAGTTACCGGTTTTGTGTTTAGAAAAAGCATTTTTTACTCAACAGCAGGTTGAAGAATTATTAAACAGAGGAATACAAAACATCTGGTTGCACAACGGCAAACATGGTTCAGCATTATACAATAAAGAAAAATCAATAACACTTCATGCGCCTTCTATTGATGTGGTAGATTGTACCGGTGCCGGTGATGGTTCATTATCAGGGTTCATGTTGGGTAAATATTTGGGTAAAGAAGATTTAGATTGCTTGAAACTTGCCCATACATTATCGGCTGAAATTTTACAGGTGAATGGCGCCATTGCCTATCATCTTACACAAAACAAACTTTTACAATTGGTAACAAAATATTATCCTTCTTAATGCATTCATTTTTACAAATACATCCGGAAGTGCAACAAGCCCTCACTGAAGGAAAAGCAATTGTAGCCTTAGAGTCAACCATTATATCCCATGGAATGCCCTTTCCGCAAAACGTTGAAACCGCATGGAAAGTTGAACAGATAGTGAGAAAAAATGGAGCTGTGCCTGCTACCATTGCAATTTATAACGGCATGTGCCATGTAGGTTTAAGCCATGAGGAGTTGAATTTTTTTGGTGGCAAGGCTGAAGATATATGGAAAGTTAGTTTGCGTGATATGCCTTATGTAATCAGCAGAAATTTATATGGCGCAACTACCGTAGCTGCTACAATGAGAATTGCATCTGTAGCCGGTATAAAGAACTTTGTTACCGGAGGAATTGGAGGCGTGCACCGTGGCGCTGAAACAAGCATGGATGTATCTGCCGACTTAACAGAAATGGCTCAAACTTCTGTTGCTGTAATATCAGCCGGCATTAAATCCATTCTTGATATTGGTTTAACATTAGAATACCTGGAAACAAAAGGAATACCGGTTGTAACTTATGGCCAGGATGAGTTTCCAAGTTTTTACTCGGGAAAAAGCAGCTTTCAATCTCCATTACGATTAGATACTCCGCAGGAAATTGCCCATTTGATGGATACGAAATGGAAAATGGGTTTACACGGTTCCGTTCTTATTGCCAATCCTATTCCTGAAGAACATGAAATTGAAGCAGCCGCAATGGAACAGCATATTCAACAGGCGCTTGATGCCGCCAGGGAAAAAAAGATAAAAGGTAAAAAAGTAACTCCTTTCCTGTTACAATACATTTCTGAAAACACAAGAGGCGAAAGCCTGGAAAGTAATATTGCCTTGATAAAGAATAATGCAAAATTGGGCGCTGAGATTGCGGTGGCGTATGCAGCATTAAAATAAAAACCCCAGCATTACTGCTGAGGCTTTTTAAAGCTTGTGGTGTGGGCCGGGATTGAACCGGCGACACAAGGATTTTCAGTCCTTTGCTCTACCAACTGAGCTACCGCACCTTCGCTAAAGCTACGGTGGGCAAAGCCGCACCATAGTTTCCTTTCGGGTTTTACCCAACAGAGTTTTAACGTCGTTAGGTTTACCAACTAAGCTTTTGCGTAGTTGGGGCTGCAAATATAAAGGTATAAGGCTAAAATCTGAAATCAATTCTCATTTATTATCCTCACTAAATCCTTGAATTTGTTTGCCGCTTACAGTTAAAAAGCACATAGCTTTTCTTCATTACATGCCAAACTCACTTAAAAATTTGATGCGCATGATCTTGAGCTGCTCCCAGCTGTAGCCTCCATCTTCCAGTTCCTGCTGGGCAATCTTGAGGTCGCTGGTACTACAGCTTTTAAAATAATCTATTATTTCTTCCTGCTCATATTCATCCAGCCATTCATCAATGGCATAATCTAATCTGAGTTTAGTACCACTGGCAGCAATGGTTTCCATCTCTTCCAGCATTTCATCCATACGCCAGCCTTTGTTTTTGGCAATGGTTTCTAACGGAATACGCTTGTCAATATTTTGAATGAGGAATACTTTATTACCGCTCTTGTTCACTACACTCTTCATTACAAACTCATCCGGTTTTTCTATTTCATTTTCCTCAACATATTTTGAAATGATTTCTACAAACGGTTTACCATACCGGATGGCTTTGCCTTTGCTTATTCCCTGGCATTTTTCTAATTCTTCCAAAGTGGTTGGATAAAGTGTAGCCATATCCTGCAATGAATTTTCCAGGAAAATCACAAAGGGGGGCAATGCTTTTTTCTTTGCTTCTTTCTGCCGCAGATCTTTCAGCATCTCAAACAATTTATCATCTGCAGCTGCACCGGTATTGCCGGCATCACTTCCTTCCTCATCATCTTCATTCGCTTCTTCGTACAAATTATTGAGAACAATCCTGAACGATTTTGGCTTCTTCAAAAATGCTTCACCTTCTTTGGTCATCTTCAGCAAACCGTATTCTTCAATATCTTTTTGTAGCAATCTATTCAACAACAATTGCCGTATGAGCGAATTCCAGAAATGAACATCTCTTTCTTTACCAGTTCCAAACTCCGGTAACTGATCATGACGGTACATCTGTATCTGCGGCGTTAATCTTCCTGTAATCACAGGTATTACATATTCTGCGGCAAAGCGTTCACCTAATGCTTTGATCACTTTCAATGCAATCACTGTTTCATTTTTCGCTTCAATTTTTTCTTTGGGATGTAAACAGTTATCGCAGTTGCCGCAATTCTCCTGTTGATATTCTTCACCAAAATAATGCAGTAATATTTTCCTGCGGCAAACAGAACTTTCGGCAAACGCAACTGTTTCCTGTATCATTTGTGCGGTTACTTCACGCTCACTCAAAGGTTTGTCTCGCAGAAAATGCTCAAGCTTGCTTACATCTTTGTGCGAATAGTAAAGAATGCATTTCCCTTCCATTCCATCTCTTCCTGCACGGCCAGTTTCCTGGTAATAGTTTTCAATACTCTTGGGAATATTATAATGAATTACAAAACGTATATCGGGTTTATCAATGCCCATCCCAAAAGCAATGGTGGCAACAATTACCTGCACATCTTCATTCAGGAACTGATCCTGCTTGCCGGCCCTTACTTTCCCGTCAAAACCGGCATGATAGGCCACTGCTTTAATTCCATTGGCCATGAGCATATTTGCCAACTCTTCCGTTGTTCTGCGGTTGAGGGTATAAATGATTCCGCTTTTGCCTTTGTTTTGTGAAATGAACCTGACAATATTTTTTATTGTTTGATCTTTTTTGATCTTGGGTTGAATTTCGTAGTAAAGATTGGCACGGTTGAAGGATGAAATAAAAATATCGGGGTTGCGAAGACCAAGGTTTTTTACAATATCACTCTGCACTTTAGGAGTTGCCGTAGCCGTTAATGCAATAATTGGAATGTTGGGATTGATCTGATCCATCATTTCTTTCAATCGCCTGTATTCAGGTCTGAAATCATGGCCCCATTCACTGATACAGTGTGCTTCGTCAACAGCAAAAAAGGAGATAGTGAGATCGCTGAAAAACGCAAGGTTCTCCTGCTTGGTTAATGTTTCGGGGGCAACATACAGCATTTTGGTTTTGCCGGTAAGCAAGTCGTCGTGTACTTCTTTAATTTCTTTTTTGGTAAGCGTTGAATTAAGAAAATGCGCCACATCATCTTTGCTGCTGTAGCTGCGTACCAGATCAACCTGGTTTTTCATAAGTGCAATCAGCGGGCTCACAATAATAGCTACGCCTTCTTTCACTAAAGCCGGTAATTGGTAGCATAAACTTTTACCGCCACCTGTTGGCATAATTACAAACGTATCTTTTCCGTTCAACAGATTATTGATCACAGGTTCCTGTGTTCCTTTAAAAGCATCAAACCCAAAATGTTCACTGAGTGCTGCATACAAATCAACAGCATGGGGTTTGCCTGCAGCAGGTTTTCCGTTCGACTTTTTTGGGGCTTTTTTGGCTGTTTCCTTTACTGTGGTTGTGGTTTTTACCCCGCCTTGCGGAACTTTTTTCTTAACTGTACTCATCACTTTTTTTACTTTCTCTCTTGGTTTTTACAAACTGGACTTTTTCAGCTGGCAGTTGAATAGATAAAGCACCGCAATGCTTTTTTTTACAAGGGAGACGAAGTTACTGAAATTAAGCCATCTTATCTGCCCCCATTCGTCACAAACCTGCTGAAAAAGGCCTTAATAACAGAAGATAGCCCATTTTTTTGAAATTGTATTTACAAGATTTACACAAAGCCTCAGTTACACTCTTGCCTGCACCTGTCTGCCTAAAATTTCAATGCAGGTTTCTTATACTTCTATCCCCTTTCGTCCAGTTTGCTTACTTATCACTTTTCTGTTTTGCTTATTTAAAGTAGGTTTGCCCCGCCAATGAGTCAATCAAACAAAATCAATCCCTTAGAAGTAGCTCAGCGTACCATTGCGCTGGAAGCCGGAGCTGTAGAAAGCCTTTCGGCATTACTTACAGATGACTTCAATAAAAGTTGCGAGGCTGTTCTGCAGGCAAAAGGCCGTCTTATTGTAAGCGGTATTGGTAAAAGTGCGGTGATTGCACAAAAGATCGTTGCTACTTTAAACTCTACCGGCACACCGGCAATGTTTTTACATGCTGCCGATGCAATACATGGCGACCTGGGCATGATCCTGAATTTTGATGTAGTAATGATCATCAGCAAAAGCGGCGAAAGCCCCGAAATAAAAGTATTGGTTCAGTTGGTTAAAAGTTTTGGCAACCCAGTAATTGGAATGGTGGGAAATACTGACTCTTACTTAGCCAAACAAAGCGATTATATCTTAAACACTACCGTTAGCCAGGAAGCCTGCCCTAACAACTTAGCGCCTACCAGCAGCACAACTGCTCAAATGGTAATGGGTGATGCGTTGGCTGTTGCCCTGATGGAATTGCGGGGATTTAACAGCAGCGATTTTGCAAAATTTCATCCGGGCGGGTCATTAGGTAAGAAACTTTATATGAGAGTTTCTGATCTGTACATTCATAACGAACAGCCAAAGGTGTTGCAAACGGCATCCTTAAAAGAAGTGATTGTAGAAATTTCAAAAAAACGCCTGGGTGCAACCGCAGTAGTAAATGAAAAAGGTGAATTGCTGGGTGTAATTACTGATGGTGATTTGAGAAGAATGCTGGAAAAGAACAGTTCTATTGACGGCGTATCTGCCGCACAGATTATGAGCCCTCATCCAAAAACAATTGAAGCCGATGCTTTGGCCATTGATGCCATGGAGCTGATGCGGAAAAATAATATCAGCCAATTATTGGTGACAAGTGAAAAACAATACCTTGGTGTTATACATTTGCACGACTTAATTAAAGAAGGATTGATTTAAAGCCCCCATCCCCCGCCTCCCAAAGTAATACGGCGGGCAGGCCTAAAGGGGTGTAAGGCGTAAAATAATGTTAAACAGTATTAAAAAGTTTTGTCCCCCTTCAGGGGATAGGGGCATATGAACAAAAATCACTACGTAGCCATCATGGCGGGTGGAATTGGCAGCCGTTTCTGGCCCATGAGCCGTACAGGTTTTCCCAAACAGTTTTTAGATATTCTGCATACAGGCCGCACACTCATTCAATCAACTTACGACAGGTATCTTCAGTTTATACCCAATGAAAATATTTATGTTGTTACATCGGTTGAATATGCAGAGATCGTAAAAAAACAATTGCCGAATTTACCTGCAGAAAATATTTTATGCGAACCTTCACGCAAGAACACAGCACCCTGTATTGCTTACATTGCTTACAAACTGCAGCAACTGAATAAAGAAGGTTTGCTTATTTGCGCCCCTGCTGATCATTTAATTTTAGATGCCCCGGCTTTTACCAAAGTTTGTTCAGATGCGTTTGAATTTGTTAACAACATTAATGCGTTGGTAACATTAGGCATTAAACCAACGTATGCCAACACGGGCTATGGTTATATTCAACACGAACCAATGCCTGTTGCCGATAATGTATATAAAGTGAAAACATTTACAGAGAAACCAAACCATGAACTGGCAAAAACATTTTTAGCCAGCGGCGATTTTTTATGGAATGCCGGCATCTTTTTGTGGAAGGTGAAAAACATTGTAAAAGCATTTGAAAAGTTTTTACCGGAAATGAATGAGGTGTTTGTGGCTGAGAAAGACCTGTTCAATACTGAAAAAGAACAGGAAGCAATTGAACGCATTTATCCGCAATGCACCAATATTTCCATTGACTATGGTATTATGGAAAAGGCTGACAATGTTTATGTGATGCCTTCTTCGTTTGGATGGAGCGATTTAGGCACATGGAACAGCGCTTATGAAAATATGGAGAAAGATTATTTTGGCAATGCCGTTGCAGGAAAAACAGTGATGGTGATAGATGCCACCGGAAATATGGTGCATGCCGATAATAAAAAGTTAGTACTGCTGCAGGGCCTTGATGATTTTATTATTGTTGATACCAAAGACGTATTACTCATCTGCAAAAAAGAAAAGGAACAGGAGATCAAGGAATATGTTGCTGAAGTAAGAAGAAATAAAGGCGATAAGTTTTTATAAGCCGGGCCGCTCTCTTTTATCTCTTTCCCTCTTTGAACTCTTAGCTAGTTTTTATTACTTACAAATTCAAAGGCTTTAACGTCTTTCCGTAAAACTGCTTTTCTTACTTTATTTACATTGTTGATTACCTTATACCTGTTGAGATTGAGCACCTCATGTGCTTTGCAGAAATTTTCCAGTTCCTCCACATGGTACAGCACATCATGCAGCCATTCCACTTCATGGTCAATAGCCTGCTGGCTGCGGTGCTCATTGTTAAGCAAAACAAGCAGATCTCTGCGTTGGTTATGTTTCATTTTTAAAATCGCTCTTTAATAGCCCACCATCCCTTTTTTGTTGGGGCAGCCGCAGTTGCTTTTTTTAGATGCACTGCACCCAGTCATAAAAAGAACGGCAACTAATAACAAAAGAAAACCAAACCTGGTTGAACGCTGCATTTGCAAACTCACAAAATTTTTACGGCTCATTGGATATTTGTTTTAAACTTACCTTACAAAATAACTATTTTCCCCTGCAATTATTGTTCTTTGCCTTATGAATGGTCAAATAAATACCCGGATTCTGCTGGCTCCCCTCGATTGGGGGCTGGGCCATGCTACCCGCTGTATTCCCATCATACGATACTTGCAGGAAAAAGGTTGCAAAGTAGCGCTGGCCGCAGATGGCGCTTCAGCAAAACTTCTTTCAGCCGAATTTCCGGGTATTGAAATAAAACAGCTTGCAGGTTATGGCATCCGTTACAGCTCCGGCTCATCATTGCTTATCAGTATGTTCCTGCAATTGCCGCACATTTTCAACAGCATCAAAAAAGAACATCAATGGTTAAGTGAATTATTGCAAAAAGAAAGTTTTGATTTCATCATCAGTGATAACCGCCCCGGCTTTTGGAACAAACAAACCCATTGTATTTATATCACGCATCAATTACTCATTCATTCGGGCAAAGGCAGGTGGTTGAATCGTTTGTTGCAGAAATTACATGCCCGTTATATGAAACCCTTCCGCAATATTTGGGTGCCCGATATGCAAGGCAATAAAAACCTGGCGGGAGAATTATCACACCCAGCACAACCAATTATTCAACCAACTTATTTGGGCTTGTTATCAAGATTGGAAAGAGATACAAATGCTGAAGTTGTTTATGATCTCATGGTCTTATTATCAGGGCCGGAACCGCAACGAACCATTCTTGAACAAAAATTATTTCATCAACTGCAATCTTATCATGGCAAAGTTTTATTTGTGAGAGGCTTACCAAAGCATGATCAATCATTACTTCCATTACAGCAACACATCACAGTTCATGATCATTTACCAGCCAATGAATTACAAAATGCAATTGCTTCCTCTAAGCTCCTCATTTGCAGAAGTGGTTATACAACCTTGATGGATTTTATTAAACTCAATACAAAAGCTGTACTTATTCCCACTCCCGGTCAGCCGGAGCAGGAATATCTTGCACACTTCATGCAGGAGCATTCTTGTTTCCCATTTTTCAAACAAAATGAATTTGATCTTTCAACTGCAATAAAAATTGCAGCTTCGTTTTCTTATCAGCAACCTTTTACTGATACAGATTTTGAATTATACAAAGATGCAATTGATGAATTACTGAAAAGCAAAGAACACAAGTGATTCGTTTACCAATAGATTTTGGGACCCATTCATTTTTTTGCTCTCCCGTTGCGTTCAAACAACCAGGTAAATGGTTTTTGTTTTTCGGGGCGGAGATTGAAACGCTGAATACTTTTTTCTTTCAGCACCTGCATGGCTTCTTCTACAGAATCTGTTACAAGAAACAACTGCTCATCTTCCGGCGAAATGGTTCCTTTCTCTTTCATCAATTGCACATGCTCCATCATTTCTTTATGAAAGTCTTTGCAAAAAACAATGAGCGGAAAGTTTCTGATTTTTTTTGTTTGAATGAGCGTAATCGCCTCAAACAACTCATCCAATGTTCCAAAACCACCGGGCATACAAATGAATGCATAAGAATATTTGATGAGTAATGTTTTGCGCACAAAGAAATAACGGATGCTTACCCATGAATCAAGATAAGGGTTGGGTTCCTGTTCATGCGGCAATACTATATTACAGCCCACACTGCGGCCACCTGCTTCTTTTGCACCACGGTTGGCAGCTTCCATTAAGCCCGGGCCTCCGCCCGTCATTACGGTAAAGCCCATCCTTGCAACTGCTGCTCCTACTTTTTTGGTAAGATCATAGTATTGATGCCCCTCATTATATCTTGCTGAACCAAAGATGGTTACACAAGGGCCCACAAAAGCAAGGCTGCGGTAACCCCTGATAAATTCAATCAAAACTTTCAAGGCAAAAGTGAACTCTTTCCACCTGCTTTGCGGGCCTTCTAAAAATTTTATTTCACTTGGGTAATTCATTCTTTAATCTTTAAATAAAAATAATTGATTGTATCGGAGCTTGTGTGAAAATAATTTGTTTAAATTTTATTTTGAAATATCCTGAATAAGACTCTTTTTTACGCACTGTTTTCTGTTGCTGAAAAAAATGTCGAAAAATAATTGCAAACAGTAAATTCAAACAGTATTTTTACCGTCTCCCACTATCCCCTGATCAAAATACTGAAATCCCATTTCCCGTTTAATTCATCACTCAAAAAACACGTAAAATGAAAAAGGTCTTATTGAATTTGGGAGCATTTTTTTTGCTATCCTTTCTTTTCTTCAGTTGTGAAAAAAGTATTAACTCTTCTGCAAGCACAGCACCCGAAGATTTAAGTCTTACAGCTAAGTCAAAAACCTCTACTAAAACAATCATCGGATCAAGAGTTGTTTCTGATCCTTCCTGTGCCGGCCCTTACACAATTACACTTGAGAGCGTAACCAATAATGGGAATGCTACATGGACATGGACATGGAGTGTGCAAAATCCAAATCCCGGAAATGGCGAAAACGGAACTGTGCAAGATCTCAGCCATTGGGATATTACATTAGGCCAATGTGTTTTGTTTGCAGATGTTATTTCCGGTGCTACAAGCCCCGATGGAATAACCTGGACTCCTTTCACGCCAACGTACGAACAGGATCCTTCCATTTTAAATACCTGTAACATCGCTACAGGCAATGTGGTTAAGTTTAATTTCGGAACAACTGGTGCAGCCAAATCATATTACCAATTAACCATTGATGAAAATGTACAGGTTAATCCCAATGCTGTTGCTTTTTACAAAGGAGGCGGAAATACAGGATGCGGTCAAATTTGTTTTCCGGGCTTTGGATGTAAAGAAGAAGGACCATTAGAGGGTTGTAGTCTTAGCCAGGGTTATTGGTTTGCAAAACCGGGTGTTGTATGGCCCGATGTGAATGGTGCTGCTTACGGACAAGTTACCATTGGTGGCAAACATTATACACAAGCCGAAGGTGTTGCAATCTGGAATACTTCCAATTCAGGTGGAATTTCAGATGCTAAAAAAGGCTTTTGCCAGGTGGCTGCCATTTTATTAAGTGATGATGAGGTTTTTCCAACAGCTACTGTTTGGCCATACGTAACCACTGTTCAAAACTGGCTTAGTACAAAAGCTAAACTTTCTGCCGATGGGGCTGGTGGTACGTTAAAAGTACAGCCTAAGAGTGCTGCTACTACCAATGCAGCCGCAGGCGCTGCTGCCGGAAGTATTGGCAATTGGATTAATGCCAATCATTGTGATGCATTGTAAAATAATTCTGTTTAGATAAGAAAAAAGGCTGTTTCAATACGAAGCAGCCTTTTTTCTTATCATTCTTAATTTCTTTTTTTCTGCATCCACTTCATTTCAGGAATGCCGGCCGGCTCTTTAAAATAGTTCATCCGTAAACTGTCATTCCATCCATTGGGATTTCTGTTAAATGTTTTGCTGCTGAAAAAGATCATGCCCTGTATATGGGGTGTGTTTCGCAACAATTTAATTTGCCGTGGAATGAGTGTACTGTCTTTCCATGCATCACTGCTGCCTGCACGGTAAATGCCCAAACCAATATAGCAATGCTTATCATACGTATGCTTGCTCCACCAATCAATCAATATTTCATAAGGTGCTGCTTTGTGCCCAAACTCCCAATAGAGTTGTGGCGCTACATAATCAATCCATCCTTTTTCCAACCACAATAAAATATCAGCATACAGATCATCATAGTTAGTTTGCCCTGCTTTGGTGTTACTGCCACGGGGATCTTTATCACTGTTGCGCCATACCCCAAACGGGCTGATACCAAACTTTACCCACGGTTTTGTTTGTTTGATAATCTTGCTCAACGACAGGATGATTGAATCAACATTACTTCTTCTCCAATCATCTGTATTCATGCCTTTTCCATATTGCTGATAAGTAAGCGAATCTGGAAACGCTTTTCCTGCAATACGATACGGATAAAAATAATCATCAAAGTGAATAGCATCCACATCGTACCTCTCCGTTATATCACGGATCACTTCCACAACAAAAGCCTGTGCTTCTTTATTACCGGGGTCAAAATATTTTTTATCGCCGTAATCCAAAAACCAAGCAGGATGCAATCTTGTAATGTGCGCCGGCGCAATGGAGGCTTTACCCAATTTAAAATTTGCCCTGTACGGATTGCACCATGCATGAAACTCCATACCACGTTTGTGTGTTTCACTGATCATGAATTGCAAAGGATCATAATAAGGTGATGGTGGTTTACCCTGCACAGCACTTAACCATTCACTCCAGGGTTCATACGCTGAAGGATAAAAGGCATCCGTTGCAGGTCGTATCTGCATAACCACTGCATTCATACCGTTTTGTTTGTGCAGATCAAGCAGGCGGATGAACTCCGCTTTTTGTGAATCAACTGCAATTCCTTTTTGAGATGGCCAGTCAATATTATCAACCGTTGCAATCCAAACGGCCCGAAATTCACGAACAGCCTGTGCTTTTGAAAAAAAAATTGAAGTGGGAATGAAAGAAAAAAAACAGAATAGATACTTCACCTCCTAAAGTTAATCGGTACTGCGGATTTTATCAAGCAACGTGTTGAATAATTTTGCTTCCTCCATGCTGAGGTTTTTTGCAATACCATCCAGTTCATCAGCCCTTTTATCAAGTTTTGCAACCAGTGCTTTTCCTTTGGGAGTAATTACTACATCAACCAAACGTTTATCATTTTTACTCCCTGTTTTTTTAGCCAGTTGTTTTAACACAAGCCTGTCAACAATACGGCTTGTATCACTCATTTTATCCAGCATTCTTTCACGAATGGTTAATGTTGATACAGGTACGTTGGCCCCGTTAAGGATACGGAGTATATTATATTGCTGAAGTGTAAGGCCGGAGTTGTCTAAATATTGTTTGATGCTTTCCTCTATCCAGTTATTGGTGAATAACAGGTTTACAATAGCCTTATGGTACTCATTCCTGAATTTTCTTATTTGGTGAATATCCTTTTCAATACACATATAGCAAATGGTTTTGGTATTTTCAATATTCCGGAAGTTGAGGTTTCGTTTCAAAAATCAAATCAATTGTTTTCATCACTTCATCTGTAAGCATTGGCACAACATCAGCCGACTTAAGGTTTTCATACAACTGTTCTTTTTTAGTAGCACCAAGTATAGCCGTTGTTACATCTGGATTTTTAATACACCAGGCAATTGAAAGCGAGGCCATACTTACACCCAATTCATTTGCCAGTGTTTGAAAGTTTCTCACTCTATTCAGTTTCTCTTCGGCATAGGTTTTATCTTTCAGCCATTCAAAACCGGGAATGCCCAATCTTGAACCTTCAGGAATACCATTGTTATATTTACCGGTTAATAACCCGCTTGCCAAAGGACTCCAGATAGTTGTTCCCAATCCCACATTTTTAAATACTTCCAGGTATTCATTCTCCATTTTATTTCTGTTGAAGAGATTGTATTCGGGTTGTTCCATAGTGGGGCCAATGAGCCGGTAATCCCTTGCCACCCGATGTGCTTCCATAATTTCAACACCGCTCCATTCACTGGTACCCCAG
>CAMTVU010000014.1:0-50356 GCA_947085245.1 uncultured Chitinophagaceae bacterium
AAAGAAAACCTGCACACGCTGTCAATTGTATTCAACGAAAAAGAATTTTCTGAAGATAGGTACCAGCAACTCATTATAGAGAAAACAAAAGCAAAGCATCAGTCTTTTCTTGTAACGAAAGATATTTTCAATGAAAAGCTGAATGATGCCATGCAGGCAATGGATCAGCCAACATTGGATGGTATCAATACGTATTTTATTTCCATGTATGCAAAAGAGTATGGTTTAAAAGCGGTGTTATCAGGATTGGGTGCCGATGAATTATTTGGGGGCTATCCATCTTTTCAACAGCAGAAAAGAATGGATATGGTTAAAAAAGTACCTGATCGTTTATTGAAAGGGCTTCAACGTTTTCCCGATCACCGCATCCGCAAACTCAGCTATGCACGGTTGCAGAATTCAGCTGCAGAGTATTTAAGCTACCGTGGCATTTTTACACCCGTATCAGTTGCATCATTGCTGGGCACTACGGAAAAAGAAATTGAACTGCAACTTGAAACCTTAAGTGAACATTATCCGCTCAATGGTTTAACAGAAGGAAACCGGATAAGCTGGCTGGAAACAAATTTTTATATGCAAAACCAGTTGCTCAAGGATTCTGATTTTATGAGTATGTGGCATGGTGTGGAAATAAGGGTTCCTTTTTTAGATAAAGAAGTAATGATTATGGCCGGAGTAATTGATGCAGCAATCAAGTTTAAGAAAACTCCGCCTAAATATGTGCTTGTTAAAGCATTTGAACAGGAGTTGCCTGTTGAAATATGGAAACGGAAAAAACAGGGCTTCACCTTCCCGTTTGAAGGATGGCTGAAGGAAAATGAATTCATCATGCCATCAACGGAGGATGAGAAAAAATTATACAAAGCATTTCAGCATAAGCGCTTATCCTGGGGCCGCTACTGGTGTGCATTGCTCATGAACAGGTTTTCGCAAAAAGAAATGCATGCGGCAGCGTAAGATTATGTTCCTGGCGCTCACTGCTTTTTCAAATATGGGTGGTATTGAAAAATTCAACCGTGCTTTTATGAAAGCGTTGGTGCAGTTGCAGCAACCTTTACAATTCACCGCATCATTTGCAGGGATGTATGATTTAAAAGTTGACGAAAGCTATATTCCTGCAAAGCATTTTACCGCTTACCATGGCAACCGTATTAAGTTCGTTGTGCAATCTTTTTTACGGTCATTAGCAACAGATGAATTGATTATCGGCCATATTAACCTTGCCATAATAGGTGTGTTATATAAATTTTTCAGACCACAAAAAAAGCTAACCATCATCTGTCATGGTATTGAAGTGTTTGAACCGGTGAGCGGCATCAAAAAAAAATTATTGCAGAAAGCAGATCTTATATTGGCTGTAAGTTCATTTACAAAAAACAAATTAATAGAGCAGCAACAGGTGCCCGAAGAAAAGATTATCATTTTTCCCAACACACTCGATCCGCATTTTCAATTACCTGCTGATTTTTCAAAACCGTATTACCTGAAACTTCGATATGGTATTACTGAAGGTGAAAAAGTGATCTTTACACTCACCCGTTTGAACAGTGAAGAAGGATACAAAGGTTACGATAAAGTGATCCGTGTACTGCCGCAACTGCTGAAGGAAGGCTTGCAGGTAAAATATATCCTTGCAGGCAAAGCAGATGAAGCGGAAGCAAAACGCATGCAGCAATTAATTGAAGAATTGAATTTGCAGCATCATGTACTCATACCCGGCTTTATTGCTGAGGAAGAAGTAACCGATCATTATCTTCTTGCTGATGTTTTTGCGATGCCCAGCAAAGGCGAAGGATTTGGTATTGTATTTTTAGAAGCAATGGCCTGCGGGCTGCCGGTAATTGCAGGGAACAAAGATGGCAGTGTGGATGCACTGAAGAATGGTGAGTTGGGAACTTTGGTTGATCCGGATAGTTTACATGAAATAGCAGTTGCATTGCAAAAGGTATTAACAGAACCGGTACAGCAGCAAAACCTGCAACAAAAGATGCTGCATTATTTTTCGTTTGAAAAATATAAAGAACGGTTACAACAACTGGTAAGAGCTTAAATGAAGCCAATCAATTTTTTACTGGTGGGTTGCGGAACAATTGGTGAGCGGCATGCATTGCTTGCTCAACAGAAAGGCAATCTTCTTGCCGTGTGTGATATTGAATCTGATAAAGTAAAAAACTTTTCTAAACAATTCGGGTGTTATGGTTATACAGCCATTGATGACATGTTGAAAGAAGAATCCGAAGCAGATGTGTTGATTGTTTGTACACCCAATGGCCTGCATGCCGAACATAGTATAAAAGGATTACAGGCAAGCCTGCATGTGTTGTGTGAAAAGCCGATGGCTTTGTCTGTTGCAGATTGTAAAAGAATGATTGCAGTAGCGAAAAAAAAGAAGAAACATTTATTGATTGTAAAACAAAACCGGCTGAACCCTCCTGTTGCTGCACTAAAAAAATTATTGGATAAGAATAAGCTGGGAACAATCTATAGTGTACAGGTGAATTGTTTTTGGAACCGGGGTGTTAAATATTATCAGCAATCAAACTGGCGGGGAACAAAGAAAATGGATGGAGGTGTTTTGTACACGCAGTTCAGTCATTTTACAGATCTGATCTATTGGTTCTTTGGTGAGATTAAAGCGGTAAAAGGTTTTACAGCCAATCTTGCTCATCAGAAAATAATTGAAGTAGAAGATACAGGCGTATTTTCTTTTGTAACAAAAGCCGGTGTTCCCGGTACGTTGAACTACAGCACCAATGCAGCCAATAAAAATTATGAAGGATCTGTTACCATTCTTGCTGAAAAAGCAACCGTTAAAATTGGCGGGCCGTATTTAAATACAATTGAATACCAGGAACCCCTTTTGATTGATGTAAAACAAATGAACGAAAGCAATCAGCCCAATCAGTACAAAGGTTACCAGGGCTCCATGAACAATCATGCAAAACTGTATGATGAATTTCTGCAAGTGATTGCGGGCAAGCAAAAGCAATATACTTCAGGTGAAGAAGCAATGCATAGTGTGAAAATGATAGAGCAGTTTTATAAGGCGGGGAAAGCCCTTCGCAGAAACGACTAAAGCAGTTGGTCGGTACGGTTGTAAACCGTCAGACCTTTTAAAGAAGAAAGAAAACGTTTACACGTCCAACGGCTTGAGAGCCGTACCGACGAAGAAGAACGAAACCCTGGTCGGTATGGTTGCAAACCGTCAGACCTTTTAAAGAAAAAAGAAAACGTTCATACGTCTGACGGCTTGAGAGCCGTACCGACGAAGAAGAAAGAAACCCTGGTCGGCACGGTTGTAAACCGTCATACCTTTCAGAAAAAATGTATCTCGTTTCATTCGTCTGACGGCTTGAGAGCGGTACCAACGAAGTGAACAGATTAAAGGAACAACACAAACAGAAAAGTTGAAAAATAAATTCCAGTTAAAAAAAGTATCTCTCCGAAAAGTGAAAACAGGAAAAGAGGTGGTGATCATACAACCATCCAATCTGTATGAATGTACATTGGGCAACAACTGTTTTGTTGGTCCTTTTACTGAAATTCAAAAGGGAGTGGTGGTTGGAAACAACTGCCGCATTCAAAGTCATAGTTTTATTTGTGAGCTGGTAACAATTGGAAATAATTGCTTCATTGGCCATGGCGTAATGTTCATCAACGATTTATTTAAAGATGGCAAACCTGCTGCCGGTGATCAAAACAAATGGAAGAAAACGATCATTGGCAGCAATGTTTCAATCGGCAGCAATGCAACCATTCTGCCGGTAAGTATTTGTGATGATGTGGTGATAGGAGCAGGCGCAGTGGTAACAAAAGATATTAAGAAGCAGGGAATTTATGTGGGGAACCCGGCGAAGCTGCTTTCGAAGAAATAATATTCTTTTCTAACGTCATTTCGAAGAAGTGGGCGAAGTGCAACTTCGGATCCACGCCTGAGAAATCTTACTGTTAAGTATCGTTTACTAAGTGTAAGATTTCTCACACATGGGTACGCTCTTTCAGAGCCCCAGAATGGTGAGACGTATTCAAAGAATAAGATTTCTCATAGTTGGTTCCGCCACTTCGTGGCCCCAACTATTCGAAATGACGGGAGCGAGGAAGTTGTTCATTCAAAACATTGTTTCAACGACAAATCTCACAACCCGATCGTCATTTCGAAGAAGTGGGCGAAGTGCAACTTCGGATCCACGCCTGAGAAATCTTACTGTTAAGAAACGAGTACTAAGAATAAGATTTCTCACTTACGGTACCACTGCTGCGCAGTCCCGTAAGTTCGAAATGACGGTAAATAAGAATGTTTCTCTTTCAAAATAAATAAAGGATAACAGAAACTATGGATCAACAAACTATACAAGAAGAACAGTGGGATCTTGAAATAAAACCACAGGCTTCTCTCTTTGAACTTAATCTCAAAGAAGTATGGCGGTACAGGGATCTGATGCTGTTGTTTGTGAAGCGGGATTTTGCGGCTCAATACAAACAAACCATTCTTGGCCCGTTATGGCATGTGGTGCAACCGGTATTAACCACTATCATGTTTTTGCTGGTGTTTGGAAAAATTGCCAATATCCCAACAGATGGTATTGAACCGGTGCTTTTCTATATGAGCGGCATCACCATCTGGAATTATTTTTCAAGTTGCCTTACTGCCACTTCCAACACATTTGTGGCCAATGCCGGCATTTTTGGTAAAGTATATTTTCCCCGGTTAGTATTGCCCTTGTCCGTTGTTATTTCCAATATAGCAAGGTTGGGAATTCAGTTTGGTATTTTATTGGTTTGCATGCTTTTTTTCAGTTTGTTTAAAAACATACCCATTCATTGGGGTGTAAACTGGTTGCTTATACCTGTATTGGTAGTTATGATGGCCGGCATTGGTTTGGGGCTGGGCATTATTATCTCTTCACTCACCACTAAATACAGAGACTTTACTGTACTCATTTCTTTTGGTGTACAATTATTAATGTATGCCACACCCGTTGTATATCCCCTATCATTCCTGGCCAATAAAAAATATGCCTACTTAATTGAATGGAATCCGCTGAGCCCTATTGTGGAAGGTTTCCGGTATGCGTTGTTCAATACGGGAACAATGAGTTATACATCTCTTCTTTACAGTTTTTTATTTATGGTAGTTGTGTTGGTGCTGGGAGCTTTGTATTTCAGCAAGGTGGAAAAAACGTTTATGGATACGGTATAGGATATTGGTCGGCACGGTTGTAAACCGTAAGACCTTTTAAAGAAGATGAAGAAAAAAATGTTTCTCGTTTCATACGTCTGACGGCTTGAGGGCCGTACCGACGAAGGTCAAACCAGTTACGAAATAGGAACAACAGCTAAAAGCTGATAAATAAAGTTCAAAAAAGGGTTAAACCTTTATTCATATTTCAGCTCCTATGGTTATGCAAAACATCATCATCAATTTTTGTCCCACGGGTATGGTGCCCACAACTAACCAAACACCCTTTGTACCCATAAGTGCAAACCGGATTATTGAAGAAGTGCAGCAGGCTTATGAATTGGGAATTACCATCACTCATCTGCATGCACGGAATGAAGATGAAACACCTGATTATAAAAAAACAAGCTATCACTCTATTGTAGAAGGCATAAGGAAACATTGCCCCCAATTGATTATCTGCCTCACCACATCGGGCAGAAATGTTACAACGTTTGAGCAGCGTTCTGAAGTAATTGAGTTGAAACCCGACATGTGTTCTCTTACACTCAGCTCGCTCAACTTTAACGGGCAGGCTTCTGCAAACAGCCCCGATATTATTATAGCGCTGGCCGAAAAAATGAAAGCGTATGGAGTAAGGCCCGAACTGGAATGTTTTGATATGGGTATGATCAACTATGGTCATTACCTCATCCACAAAAAAATAATTGAACCGCCGTTTTACTGGAACCTGATATTTGGAAACATTGCCGGTATGCAGGCCGAACTTACACAAATGGGCAATGCCATCCGTGAAATTAAAACCAACAACGAAGAAAATTTTATTGCACTGGCAGGATTGGGAGCAGATCAGCTCAAAGCAAATGCCATTGCCATTGCCATTGCCTGTGGTTACGGTGTGCGTGTAGGATTGGAAGATAATATCTGGTACGATAAGAAGCGCACAAAACTTGCAACAAATATTGATCTCTTAAAAAGAGTACATCAATTGATCGGGCTGCATCAGCGGCAAGTGATGAAACCTGCAGAACTTGGTGCAAAAGGATTTTACAATGTCAATCGTACTGTTGGGATATAGCGAAAGCGTACTTTCAAGGGTGTTGGATGTATTGCATGTAACACATACAGCTGGTCAGATTAAGATCGTTCAAAATATTCCCGTATTATCCACGATGCCTTTTGTGCCGCCTTTGCTGGATTGTGCTGTGCAGCAGGCCAAAGAATGGACAAGAAATAAGGAGGATACTTTTTTATTTGGCGTAGCAAGACCTGTAATCAAGAAGATCCTCTACGACTTTTTTGAGCAGGAGAAAAATATAACACGCATCAACTATAATCAGTTAATACATCCCTCAGCTATCATTTCAGATACTGCAATATATAATAAAGGGCTTTTTATAGAACCCGCTTCAGTAGTTACCTCTTTTACACAAATTGGATTTGGAGTTACAATTAATCGTGGTGTAACTATCGGACATCATTGCCGTATTGGTGATTTTGTTACCATTAATCCAGGTGTACATATTGCCGGCCATTGTGCTATAGGCAACGATGTGCAGATCGGTATCGGTTCCGTTGTGTTTGACCATGTGAGTATAGGTGCAGGAACCGTTATTGGCGGCGGCAGTGTGGTAACAAAAGATATGCCATCCGGTGTAGTTGCCTGGGGCAATCCCTGCAAGGTTGTAAAAACTTCCAGATGAAAAGTTCATTTTAAATGATACAGGTTACAAAACCATACCTGCCGCCATTAAGCGATTATCAAAGCTACCTGCAGGAAATCTGGCAACGTTCATGGCTAACAAATAATGGACCGTTGGCAGAGGTGCTTGAAAAAAAATTAACCCATCACCTTGGCGTTCCTGATATAGTGCTGGTAAGCAGCGGTACCATTGCCTTACAACTGGCAATAAAAGTCTTGCAACTGAAAGGAGAAGTGATTACAACACCCTTCTCTTATGTGGCAACAACTTCATCCCTTGTATGGGAAGGTTGTACACCGGTATTTGCAGATATTAACCCAGCTACATTTAATATTGATCCGGCAACCATTGAGCCACTCATTACAAAGAACACAACAGCGATTGCAGCCACACATGTGTTTGGTAATCCTTGTGAAACCGATGCCTTACAGGCAATAGCTGATCGCCATGGCCTCAAAATCATTTATGATGCAGCGCATTGCTTTGGTACTGTTTACAAAGGAAAATCTTTATTTGCATGCGGCGATATTTCCACAACCAGTTTTCATGCTACCAAACTGTTTCATACTATTGAAGGAGGGGCTGTATTTGCAAATGACGTAGCATTTTTACAAAAAGCAAAAATGCTGCGGAACTTTGGATTGAATGATAAGGGTGATTTCGAAGCAGCAGGGATCAATGCCAAATGCAGTGAATTTCATGCAGCGATGGGACTTGCGGTGTTACCAAATATCCAATCAATTACAGGCAGGTATAAAGAACTGAGCAGTTATTATACCAAAACATTAAACGAAACCGGGCTGGTGTATCAGCAAATAGCAACAGATACAGCGTATAACTATAGTTTTTATCCGGTCTTATTTCAATCGGAGGATTTATTAAATGAATGTGCAGTTGCATTGAACAGGAACAATATTTCCCCCAAAAGATATTTTTATCCTTCTTTAAACCGTTTAAACTATGTGCTGGCTCAAACCTGTGCAATCTCGGAGGATATTTCAAAACGTATTTTATGTCTTCCGCTTTACTATGATCTGGGGGTGAATGAAATTGACCAGATAGCAGCAGTAGTAAAAAAATCACTTTGCAAAAAGCCCCTAGCAATGAAAACATCATAACATGGAAGCTGCCGCAACTGAATTTCGTGAAACAATGCCGGACATGCAGATAAAGAAAGAAGAGCAAAAGCAAAGCCGGATCATGGTAACAGTAGCTTGCATTACTTATAACCATGCAGCTTATATACGCCAGGCCATAGAAAGTTTTTTAATGCAGCAAACCAATTTTGCAATTGAGATCATTGTTCATGATGATGCTTCAACAGATGGTACCACAGCAATTGTACAGGAATATGCAAGCCGATGTCCGGGTCTCATCATACCCATGATCCAAACAGAAAATCAATATTCAAAAGGCATCAAACCGCTTCCGCAAATTGTAGCGCCAATGGCCCGGGGAAAATACATTGCCTGGTGTGAAGGGGATGATTACTGGACCGATCCTTTGAAACTGCAGAAGCAGCTTGACTACTTAGAGCTACATGATTCCTGCTCACTGGTTTGTACAAAACGATTTGTATTGACAACATCAGGTGAACTGCTGGAAGAAAAAACAGAAGAGAAGCAAATTTATAATTCCTGCGATGTATTGAATGGTTTTGTGCCGGGCTCACAAACCATAGTATTCAGAAACTATCCCGCAGTAACAAGCTTTTTCAACAAACAGGCAAAGAATATGTCGGGCGATAGGTATCTTGCTTATTTCTGTTCCCTGTTTGGTGATTTGCACCAGCTAAAAGACAGAACGGCTGTTTACCGCCAAACGGAAACAGGTGTATGGATGGGCCTGCATCCGCTGGAAAAACTGCAGCGCTATAATACAGAAATACAAACCATGTATCAATCATTGGGTGTACCTCTTAATAACTGCAATCTGGCAACGGTAGCATTCAACACCTCTTTCCGTACGTTCACCTATTGCATCAGAAGACCTGCCTTGTTGCGGAAGAAAGAAAACAGAGCAGTCATCCTCAAACCCTGGAAACAATTTTACCAGATGAACCGGATGAAGTTTGTATATAAGGTCTTTATGAATTGGTTCAGGTGGAAGGTGAGTTGAAATTGAGTACAGAATAGTGGGCATTTTGTCTAAAGTCAAGAAGTAAGAAAATACTTCAGAAGATTAGAAAATAACCTTTTGTTTATTCTTGGGAAATATTTCAATAGATAACCAGTAGTCATAACATAAGAAATAATGAACAAAATATTTAATAAATTAATTAGCCTTATCAATTATATCAGAAGCTATAAATTAAGGAAAACCTTTTTTAAACAGGTGCAATTATTTAGCAAACTGAGTTGCGACAACCGATTTTTATTTAAAAAGAGTGATCTTTTCCCTTGCCTTTATGATGCTACGGCAACTACTCCTTTTGATGCACACTATGTATATCACCCTGCATGGGCTGCACGAATTGTGAGAAAGATAAATCCGGCCAAACATATTGATATATCTTCCATCCTCCATTTCTCCACGCAGCTTTCTGCTTTTATCCCAACTGAATTTTATGATTACAGGCCTGCGAAACTTCATTTAGAAGGATTGATAACAGAAAGCGCTGACCTGAATCAATTACCTTTTGCTGATGCATCTATTGAATCCATTTCCTGCATGCATACCATTGAACACATTGGTTTAGGAAGGTATGGGGATTCTTTGGACCCGGATGGTGATCTGAAAGCAATTAAGGAATTAAAACGGGTTGTGAAACAAGGTGGAAGTCTCTTACTGGTAATACCTGTCGGCAGGCCCAGGCTTCAATTCAATGCACATCGTGTTTACAGTTTTGAAATGATTGCAGAGCAATTTCCAGATTTTGAGTTAAAAGATTTCTCACTTATTACAGATACAAACGAATTTTTATCTCCTGCACTTCCTGCTTTGGTTGATGAGCAATCGTATGGTTGTGGTTGTTTCTGGTTTGTAAAAAAGTAAATTTATTTATGAGTATAGCTATCACAATTGGAGCATTGTTGCCATTGCGATTAAAGAATGATTTGAAATTGTTAATAATAAAAAAAATAAAATAATTGAATGTTAATGAAAATGAAGCAAATAGTCGCTACGATATTTACATCTCTTGGATTAAAAAAAGGTATTGAAATCTATGACTTTAATAAATCCAATCCTTTAGGGGGAGGGGGAGAAAGGGTTGATTTTGAGTTTAATGAGACCTTTGACTTTAGTAAGCTCGACATGTATCAAAAAAATCACTTTAAGCGTTATCAATTTGCAAAGGACCTTATTGATAAAGGAAATGTCTGCGGAGATTTCGCTTGTGGAACCGGATATGGTTCAGTAATTATTTCTGATAAGGCAAGTAAGGTTATAGGAGTTGATTTGGATAAGATAGTAATAGAAACAATTAAATTTAGGTATTCAAGTATAGCTAATGTTAGCTTCATAAATGAAAATTTATTAAATCTTACTTATAATAATTTATTTGATACTATTATTTCTTTCGAAACTGTTGAACATTTTAAAGAAACAGACATTGAAAGATTATTCGCACTTTTTTCCAAAGCACTAAAACCTGGTGGCAAATTGATTTTTTCTACTCCTTTTATGCAGGAGCGTAGCGAAGTGGCTGAAAAACTAGGCTTTCATTTGACTTTTTTTATTAATGAGGAAAAAATCAATAAGTGGCTTGCTGATTCAGGTTTCGCTCTTGAGATGATAAAATATCAGAATTATGATACACACAATATCCAAACCATGTTATCAAAGAAAGAATTCATTATCTGTGTAGCAAAAAAGAAATATGCCTAAAGTTTCCATTTGTATCCCAGCATACAAACATATAGATTTTTTAAAGCGTGCATTAGATTCATGTTTTATACAAGAGTTTACTGATTTCGAAGTTGTAATTACGGACGATTCTCCAAACTGGGATGTTGGTGATTTTATATTAGCATATGGTCATAATGATAAAATAAAGTACTATAAAAATGATGTTTCCTTAGGCACACCTACCAACTGGAATGCTTCGATAAAAAAAGCTGAAGGTTTATATATTAAAATCCTACATCATGACGATTGGTTTTTTGATCAATATAGTCTTGGTTGTTTTGTAGATCTTCTTGATAATAATCCAAGTGCTGCCGTTGGCTTTCTAACCTCGGTGAAATGTTGTTTTGAGAAAAATGAAACCGAAATTATTTACCCAAACAAGAGCTGGCTTGAATTTTTAAATTCTAATCCTTATAATCTTTTATATGGCAATGCAATAGGATCTCCAAGTGCTTCTATATTTCGAAATTATCCTGAATTCCAATATTTTGATCAAAAACTGAAATGGTTTGTTGATGTTGAGGCTTATGCGAATTTGATTAGTACAAAGGGGAATTGCGTAGCCGGAAGTGAAAAGGGAATATATATAGGAATTAGTAAAAGACAGATTACTAATGATTTGGAAAACAATGAAGATGTTGTGATTTTTGAGCTTTTTTATTGTTTAAGAATATTTTAAAGCATAAGTTTCTTAAAGAAAAAGTTCAAGCTGAATTGTTAAAATTTCATATCTTAAGTTTGTCCAGAATTTTAAAAACTACTGGCTCGCTAGCATTGCCAAATGATATTAAAAGTATTATTTTTAAGGTTCGCTTCATTTCATTTTTTTTTAAAATTAAGCAGTTAATTCGAAAAATTATTTCAAAATAGTTTCTACGTAATAAATGGTTATTACAAGGTTAAAAGGTGGTTTAGGCAACCAGATGTTTCAGTATGCAGCAGGCAAAGCCCTTGCAGCGCAACATCAAACCAAACTGCAAATTGATTTATCATTTTTGAAACAAAACCCGAATACAAAAGGTGTGTTTATTGCCCGTGAATATGAATTGCATAATTTTGATCAGATACGGGACGAGGTTTTTGAATTTGAAAATTTATATGAGAACAGGTTGGTTAGAAAATTTAAGTCCTTTTTTAGAAAAAAGGAAGTAAGTCGTTTTTTTGAAAAGTCAATGGCATTTGATCCGGATTTTTTCAAAGTTCAACCTCCGGTACTATTGGATGGTTACTGGCAATCAGAAAAATATTTTAACACCCATGAGCAGGTCATACGCAAGGCGTTTACATTTCCACATTTGAGTGCTATTGATAAAAACCTTGAAGTATTGACAGAGATCAAAGCTGTGAATGCCATTTCCTTGCATGTGCGTAGAGGCGATTACCTGAATAAACTGATTCTTGAATTTCATGGTATATGTACTTTGAATTATTATGATGAGTCCATTGCTTTTATGAAAGCAAAATATCCCGATGCTACATTCTTTTTCTTTTCAGATGATACCGCATGGGTGAAACAGGAACTTGTGCTTCTTACAGACAAGTACAGGATAGTTGAAGGAAACAGTGGCGCTGATTCCTGGAAGGATATGTTCCTGATGAGCAGTTGTAAGCATCATATTATTGCCAACAGCAGTTTCAGCTGGTGGGGGGCGTGGTTAAACAGCAATCCTGAAAAAACAGTGATCGCACCCAAACAGTGGTTTAAGGTATTGAATGAAAAGTATAATACGATGGATTTATTACCTCCGGGTTGGATGCAGCTTTAATTTTGTGTAAGTGTAAATTCTTTTGTGTGAACCTGAAACCAATATATAATTAATGAGAACCGTTATTAAAGTTGAAAATCTTTCCAAGCAATACCGCTTGGGGCAGGTTAGTACAGGTGCATTGGCACATGATGTGAACCGTTGGTGGTACAAATTTCGTGGCAAGGAAGATCCTTATTTAAAGATCAGTGAGGTGAACGACCGTACACAAAAAGGAAACAGTGAATATGTATGGGCGCTACAGGATATTAACTTTGATGTGAAGCAGGGCGAAGTACTGGGCATCATTGGCCGTAACGGTGCAGGCAAATCAACCTTATTAAAAATATTAAGCCGCACCACTGCACCTACAACCGGTAGTATAAAAATTAAAGGAAGAGTTGCCAGTTTGCTGGAAGTGGGCACGGGCTTTCATCCCGAACTGAGCGGCCGTGAAAATGTTTTTCTCAACGGCGCTATCATGGGCATGACCAAAAAAGAGATCAAACGGAAGTTTGATGAAATCGTTGCATTTGCCGGGGTGGAGCGCTATATTGACACACCCGTAAAACGTTACAGCAGCGGTATGTATGTACGCCTTGCCTTTGCAGTGGCGGCGCATCTGGAGCCGGAGATTTTAATTATAGACGAGGTGTTGGCAGTTGGTGATGCCGAGTTTCAGAAAAAATGCCTGGGTAAAATGAAAGATGTAAGTGTAAATGAGGGAAGAACTGTTTTATTTGTAAGTCATAATATGGCTGCTGTATCATCTTTGTGTACGCAATCTTTATTTATGAGCAATGGCCAGGTGCAGGATTTTGGTGATACGAAAAAGATCATTGATAAGTACATCACTTTTGGCAGAGAAAGTACAGGCGAAATAACTACAGAGCAAATAACATATACAAGAGAAAGTTCCGTTGCCTTTTTTAATACAATACGCCTTGTTTCTAATAATATTGCAACAAATGTTATCAGAATAAATGATGAAGTCCTTATTGAATTAGAATACTCTATAGCAGAAGATGATGTATTGGTTTATCCCAGTATTCATATTCTTGATAATATGGGTACAGTCATCTTGGCTACGTTTAACGGAAACTCTGCAACATTTATGCGGGATGATTTTTTCGGCAAAAAACTAAAGCGGGGGAAATATAAAAGTACTTGTAAAATACCCAGTAATTTTTTTAACACCACTATTTACAGCGTAAGCGCATTTTTAGTGCCGGAAGCTTCCAATGATTCAGCTATTGCAGAAAATGTACTGCGGTTTTCTGTAGAGGAAACCGGTGAAATGCGTAAAGAATATGTTGGAGAGTGGATTGGTTTAATCAGGCCCAAATTGGCGTGGAATACTTCCTATTTAAATACATAATATGAAAGTTGTAATTTTTGCAGGTGGTTTTGGAACACGAATTTCAGAAGAATCACATCTGAAACCGAAGCCTATGATAGAAGTCGGTGGTAAGCCTGTCTTATGGCATATAATGAAACTTTACTCTGCTTACGGATTTAATGATTTTGTGATTTGTCTGGGGTATAAGGGATATGTTATCAAAGAGTATTTTATGAATTACTTCTACCATAATTCCGATGTAACTATTGAATTAAAAAATAACAGGATAACCGTTCATAATACCGAAGCAGAATCATTTACTGTTACATTGGTAGAAACCGGATTGCATACAAAAACAGCGGGTCGATTAAAACAGGTTCAAAAATACCTGAACAACGAGCCATTTATGCTTACTTATGGTGATGGCGTAGCAGATATTGATATTAAGCAATTGGTGTCTTTTCATAACACACATAAGAAAATCGCTACTATGACTGCTATTATTCCGGAAGGGCGTTTTGGTACAATAGATATAGGCGAAGACAATGTTGTAAATGATTTTAAGGAAAAGCCTAAAAATGATAATCATTGGATTAATGGAGGTTTTTTTGTTTTAAATCCGGAAGTTTTTTCTTTTCTGGAGGGTGATATGGCAGAGACAATGTGGGAAATAGAACCAATGCAACAACTTACAAAACAAAAGCAGTTGGTTACGTATAAGCATTATGGTTTTTGGAAGTGTATGGATGCGTTAAGAGACAAAACAGAGCTAGAGGAATTATGGGCATCGGGTAGCGCAAAATGGAAAGTATGGTAAATAAAAGTTTATTTCAATCAGTTTATAAGAATCGTAAAGTATTTATAACCGGTCATACAGGGTTTAAAGGTTCATGGCTTACTTATTGGCTGCATCATCTTGGAGCAGAAGTTGTGGGGTATTCTCTTGACATCCCTTCCTCTCCTAATCATTTTGATTTGCTGAAACTGCCGGTGCGATCTGTTTTTGCAGATATATGTGATAAAAAAGCACTTCAAAAAGCAGTTGATGACTTCCGACCCGAAATCGTTTTTCATCTGGCTGCACAATCTTTGGTTCGTTCTTCTTATGAGCAGCCGGTTGAGACTTTTGAAACAAATGTTATAGGTACTGTCAATATATTTGAAGCTGCAAGAAACTGTCCTTATGTAAAGGCGATTGTAAATGTAACCAGTGATAAGTGTTATGAAAATACAGGGCTGGATATTGCCTGCAAAGAAACTGATCGTATGGGTGGATATGATCCTTACAGCGCTTCTAAAGGCTGTGCAGAATTAGTGGTAAACAGCTATCGTAATTCCTATTTTAACCAAAATAAACTTCAGAAACCCTCTGTATTATTGGCAAGTGCAAGAGCTGGTAATGTTATTGGTGGTGGAGATTGGGCTTTGGACCGATTAATACCTGATATTGTAAAGGCCAATGTGAAGAATAATCCGGTTATTATCCGTAATCCATCTGCTACAAGACCGTGGCAGCATGTACTGGAGCCATTATCCGGCTATCTTTTACTGGGGCAGTTATTATTACAAGAGAATCAAGTGGCGGCAGATGGCTGGAATTTTGGCCCACTGAATAATGAGACGCTTACAGTTCTGGAAGTGTTGAATAAAATGAAAACAACATGGGAAAACCTCGAATTCAGAATTGAGCAAAATCCTGAAAATCTTCATGAAGCATCACTTCTTCGTTTGGATTGCAGTAAGGCTGCTGCTGAATTAAAGTGGTATCCGATATGGGATATGAGCATCACTATCGAAAAAGTAGGAACATGGTATAAGCAATTTTATGATAATAATAAGTTGTTAACTTATCAGCAATTAGACGAGTATATCAATGACGCCATTAGTAAAAAAATAATCTGGACTATATAAAAAATTACCTTGAGTAAAGCTGAAATAATTAGAGGGCAAATTCATACACTGATCAGGGATTTTTATAAAGAGATGTTTGCTGCAAAAGACTTTGAATCCGGCAAATCACATATCCCTGTAAGCGGTAAAGTGATTGATGCAAATGATCTTATAAGTATTGTTGATTCCGCACTGGATGGTTGGTTTACCACCGGACGGTTTAATGAGGCTTTTGAAAAAAAACTTGCAAAGTATATTAGTGCCAAACATGTTTTAACAGTAAACTCAGGCTCTTCTGCCAATCTTTTAGCAGTGGCAACTTTAACTGCAGAGGAGTTGGGTGATGAGGCAATAAAACCCGGAGATGAGGTTATTACAGTAGCAGCTTCCTTTCCTACTACAGTAAATCCATGGTGTTTATATGGAATGGTTCCTGTTTTTGTTGATGTAGACATCCCTACATATAACATAAATGTAAGGCGGATTGAAGCGGCTATTACAACAAAAACAAAAGCGATAATGATAGCCCATACAATGGGAAACCCTTTTGATGCAGAGGCCGTTGCAGCAATTTGTAAAAAATACAATTTATGGTTGATAGAAGATTGCTGTGATGCATTAGGCGCTACATTTAACGGAAAACATGTTGGTAGTTTTGGAGATATAGGAACGTTTAGTTTTTACCCCGCTCATCATATAACAATGGGTGAGGGTGGTGCTGTGTTTACTTCAAATTCGAAATTGAAAAAGATCGCAGAATCGTTCCGTGATTGGGGTCGGGATTGTTGGTGTGCATCAGGTAAAGACAACACCTGTGCGAAACGTTTTGAGTGGCAATTAGGTGATTTGCCCTATGGCTATGATCATAAGTATATTTATTCAAGGCTTGGTTATAATTTAAAAATAACTGATATGCAGGCCGCCTTGGGTTTGTCTCAATTAGAGAAACTGGATAGTTTTATTACCAGAAGAAAATACAATTTTTTACGCCTGAAGGAGGGGTTGAGCGATTTGACTGACAAGTTGATTTTGCCTGAAGCCACTGCTGGTTCTGACCCATCCTGGTTTGGTTTTTTAATTACAATTAAACCAACGGCAGGAATTGGCCGTAATGAGTTGATTGGGCAATTGAATCTCCATAACATTGGTACACGTTTACTTTTTGCAGGAGACCTACGGAAGCAGCCTTATTTCAATAGTTACATATATCGGGAGAGCGGTACTTTTGAAAATACCGAGCTGATATTAACAAATACCTTTTGGATAGGTGTTACACCTATGATAACAGAAGAGATGTTGGAGCATATGATTAAGGTGTTCCATGAAATTTTAGCCTAGTTTTAATGAATATTCTTATAACCGGTGCCAGTGGTTTTCTGGGTTCAGCAGTGGTAGAGCAGCTGATTGAAAACAATCATGATGTAACTGTTTTGGTAAGGCCCGATTCAGATCTTACCCGACTCAATCAGTTTGCAAAGCTGAGGATCATTCAATATACTTCTTTAGCAAGCAAAGAATTAACGGATTTGCTAAAAGAAAAAATGCCTTCTGTTTTTTTTCATTTCGGCTGGAAAGGAATTACAGGAGAAAATCGGAATGAAGCCTTTCAATTTTCAGACAATTTACCTCTGACTCTTTCAACGATACAATTAGCTGCAAATACAGGATGCGTGCAATGGATTGGTTGTGGTTCACAGGCAGAATATGGGATCACAAATACTGAGTCATATGAAACAGATGTATGTAATCCCTTAACTGCGTATGGAAAAGCTAAACTGGCTGCGGGGATAGCCGCACTTGGTATGGCTGAAGCATTAGGAATTAATGCTGCTTGGTGCAGAATTTTTTCTTTATATGGCCCGGGAGATCATCCGTCTTTTTTTATACCCTATTTAATACAACAGTTTAAAAGGCAGGCAGCACCTCAGGTAACTTCTTGCGAACAACAATGGGATTATCTTTATAAAACAGATGCCGCTTCTGCATTAATAGCTTTAGCGCAAAAAAATGCAACAGGAGTCTTTAACATAGGATCTGGTTCGACTGTTTCACTGCGGGAAATTGTAGAAAAAATTAAGAAACTCACAAAAAGTAATATCAATATTGGTTATGGAGTTAAGTCACACTATCCCTACTCTCCAATGTTTCTAAAAGCCAATATTAACAAAATACAACTACTAACCGATTGGTGTCCTGAAATATCAATTGAGGAAGGTTTACAACATACCGTTAACTATTATATGCAATATTTAAAATGAAAGTAACAGATTATATCGCCTCCTTTTTACACAAACAGGGAGTTACACATGTATTTGAATTATCTGGCGGGATGATTACGCATATACTTGATTCTCTTTTTCGTCAAAAGAAGATTCAAATTGTAACAATGCATCATGAGCAGGGAGCTTCTTTCGCCGCCGATGCTTATGCACGTGTAACTGGAATTCCAGGTGTAGCCTTAGCTACCAGCGGACCCGGAGCTACCAACCTGCTTACAGGAATTGCAAGCTGTTATTTTGATTCTGTACCAGCCGTTTTTATTACAGGTCAGGTAAATCAGTCAGAACAAAAGGGGGCTAAACCAATACGGCAACTTGGTTTTCAGGAAACAGATGTACTGTCTATGGCGACGCCAATAACAAAAGCTGTTTTTGCGGTACAAACAGGACATGATGTTCCGGAAATTTTTGCAAAAGCATTTGAAATAGCTCTGAGTGGGCGACCGGGGCCGGTTCTTATAGATATTCCAATGAACCTGCAAAATGTAGATATTAATGTGGAAGAGCCTGTTCAAAAAGTCAATAATAAAAGAGATGCAGTAGTAATTAAGGACTCTGTTTGGGAACAATTGTTTACAGCCCTTAAGAATGCAAAAAGACCTTTGATACTTGCTGGCCGTGGGGTAGTTAGTGATGCTGCAAGGGATGCACTGGTTCAGTTTGCAGAATATATTAATGTGCCTGTGGTTACTTCATTGATGGCTGTGGATGCTATACCATTCACTCATCAATTACGTGTTGGTTTTATTGGAAGTTATGGCAACAGATGGGCTAATCTTGCTATTGGTGATTCTGATTGTATGATTGTAATCGGTAGCCGCTTAGACATCAGACAAACCGGAGTGGATACAAAAGGATTCATTGGTAGTAAAACAATTTTTCATATTGAAATAGAGGAGGGGGAAATTAATAACCGGGTAAAAGGCTGCATTCCTTTGATCTGTCCGGTAAATTCATTTTTAAAACAGGTAATCAATAAAGCTGAACAACTGTCATTCAGTGCTGATTATTCAGAATGGCTTTCACAAATCGATGAGCTGAAAAAACGCTGGCCGGATACAAGGGAGATTTCTGATATCAATGGAATTAACCCAAATGAATTCATGCATCAGCTATCAAAATTCTCGGGTCAGGCAGTTGCGTATATAGCTGATGTTGGCAGCCACCAGATGTGGGCGGCGCAATCATTAGAATTATATGGGCGGCAATATTTCATAACCTCAGGAGGAATGGGTGCCATGGGATTTGCTCTGCCGGCAGCAATCGGGGCCAGCTTCGGATCTGGGAAAAAACCAGTTGTGATGATAAGCGGAGACGGGGGGTTTCAGCTTAACATACAGGAATTGCAAACGATAGTTCGAAATAAGTTGCCTGTTAAGATGGTTGTAATGAATAATCAATCCTTAGGAATGATCAGGCAGTTTCAGGACAGTTATTTTGATAGTCAATATCAAAGCACTATGTGGGGATATAGTGCTCCTGATTTTGAGAAATTGGCCATAGCGTATGGCATTCAAGCTACTACTATAGACAAACCCGAAGAAGCCCAAATTGGCTTGGAAAAATTATGGCATCAAAAGGACACTCCTTTTTTATTACAAGTAATGATAAATCCTTTTGCCAATGTTTATCCTAAAATTGCTTTTGGTAAACCAATTACAGAAATGGAACCATTTTCCAAACCTATCGATATGGAAGGAACTTAACAGATTTGTTCAGCAAATTATCAATGTAAAGAATAAGTATTTTGTATGATACCCATGAATACAGTTTTAACAATAGCAATTCCTACCTATAATCATCATGAACTTCTTCTCAGGCAACTGAAACAATTACTTTCTCAAAAAACCAGTCAGACATGTTTTGAACTCTTGGTTTTTGATAATTATTCCAACCCTTCAGTTGAAAGTTATTTAAATGCTGAGGGGTTGATTGTTAAGGATTTTAAACTAGTTAGACATTCAGAAAATATTGGTGCAGAAAGAAATATTTTAAAATGTTTTAAAGAGTGTCAGACTGATTGGTTATGGGTATTATCTGATAATGATTTAGTTCATGAAAATGCGGTAGAGAATGTATTGAAAATAATTGACAAAGCGGAGGAGTGTATTTTTATCCATTTAGGACAGAATAGAAGCCTGGCAGGTCGTGGATTGGAGGAGTTTTGTAAAGAAATCTTTTATCCTGATTCTTTTTCTATTTCTCACAATTTGTATAATATCAGGTACTTGAAAGAATATTTAACCTATTATGAAAGATGGGTTGATACAATGCAAGGTCAAATTCTGTTTGTGATGAAATGCCTTGATGATTCAGGAAAATATTTTATGATTTCTGATTATAAACCTTGTTATGATTATTTGCCATCAGAATGGAATAAGCTCAGATTTATAAAGTCAACTTTTGATTTAAAAAGAATATTTAAAAAAGAATTTTCAAATTATCCTGTAATCAGCAAGCATCTTTTTATTAAAATATTTGAAATGTTACATTGGCAGTTACTGATTGCAAGATCCTATCAGAGACTAAGTCCTATCAGATTTTTATTTTTATATATCGGCCTTTTTCGTTTTGTTCAAGTTGAAAACTGGATGTCTTTGTTCAAAAGGGATTATCGTAACATTATCAAAATGACTTTTAGCAGGAAGTATTATCTTGAAATGCGAAGAGCAACTATTCCGGCAGATAAAGATTTTAAAGAGATTATTTAGATGGCTAATATTTTAATATTAATGCATGAAACGGCAAGAACCGGTGCCCCTACGCTTCTTCTGAATTTTTTAAAAAACATAAAGGACTTACCGCAGCATAAAGTCAGCTTTCTTGTAAAGTATAAGGGTGACTTACAAGAAGAATTTGCGACAATCGGAAGTTGTTACGATTGGAATAAGGTTTCAAGGAAATATGATCATTTATATAGGTTTTCATTCAAACGTATTTATTATTCCTTTTTCCACAGAGGTAATGCACACTATTTAAAGAATTTTTTAGATAAGCACTTAAAATCAGATCAACAGAATATCATACTATGTAACAGTGTTGCTACAGCGGAGTTTATAAAAGAGTTTAAAATACCCGAAAAATGGCATCTTGTAACGGTTGTTCATGAACCGGAATATTTATTGAAAAAAAATAATCAAAATAAGGAAGTAGATATTTTAATAGAAAAAAGCGAAAAAGTTATCTGTATTTCACAAACTGTAATCAATAACTTACGATCTGTTTACGGCGATTCTTCAAAATATGCACTCATAAGGGGAGGCATAAGCGTTTCTCCGGATGAAGCTGGGAAAATGAAAAGACCCGATGAAAAAATAAAATCCGACTTTAATTTGTTATGCGTTGGCTATCTTGATTGGAATAAGGGAATAGATCTTTTTATACAACTGGCAGTATTGCTGAAAAAAAATACAGCAGACATTTATTTAACCTGGGTAGGTGCTGACTTGTCTAATCCGGTATATGCACAAATGGAGTACGATATTAATCGGCTCGGCCTTTCTGACAGGGTAAGAATATTGCCAAAAAGTGAAAATATTTTTGATTGCTATCATGATGCCGATCTTGTTTTAATACTATCCCGTAACGAATCATTATCATTGACTGCATTGGAATGCTCATCAATCGGAGTCCCCTTTTTGTGTTTTGAAGGATGCGGCGGACCTTCTGAAATTATTGAAAATGATACTCGTTTTATTGTTCCTTACCTAGATATTACGCAAATGCTTCAAAGGATTGAGTATTTGAAGACAAACCGAACAGCCTTAGAAGAAATGAGATCTTATGCTTGTAAGCTGGTCAGTTTGAACTATGATATATCTGTTTCTGCTGATTTATTCGGTAAACATATCTTTAATTATTAGTTTTTAATTGTAGGAACTTAAAGGATTTGCTCTTAAGAACGATTTTAGGAATTGAAAAATAAGTCAGTAAAGTAATTAATAAAATGATAACAGTAGGAATAATAATACCCTTTTACGGAGGCGAAAAATATATTAAAACATTAATTCATTCTATTCTTACTTATAGTGACGGATTGAGTATCAAAATATACATTATCGATAATAGTGAGTTAAATGATAGACTTGATTGTAAAAAGTATGCATCAAATGAAATAATCATTATAAATGAACCTGTTAGCATTGGCTACGGGAAAGCCTGCAATATTGGTTACCGGAAATGCATTGAAGAAAAAATAGATATAGCTGTGATTGTAAACCAGGATGGTTATTTCTCAGCTGGCTCATTAAAAAAAATGGTCGATACATTATTAATGGATGATGATTTTACTGCAGCTGTTCCCTTATTGACTGAATACGAAAGCAATAAGGTAGAGCCTTTTTTTACACATGTCTATCTTTCACCCATGACTGATCTTGTTTCGGATCTGTTTGCAGGTGTAATAAAGTCATATTATCCCATCCTGGATTTATGTGGTGCCTGTTTTGCTTTGAAGCTGAAGGATTATCAACAGGTGCCCTACCTGTTTGATGAGTTATACCAGATGTATTATGAGGACGGTGATTTGTACCACCGCTTAAATAGAATGAAGAAGCAAGTCATGTTTGTGCCTTCGGCTATCTTTCATCACAATCATACCAATACTAAAGGTCACTTGCAAACCGTTGCCTCACTGGCAGTAAAGCGAACATCCAAACATATTTATACTTTGAAAAATACTGGCAGCAGTTTTGGAAAAGCTTTTACCGGCTGGGCTTTACTTGAATTCAGGAACATGATTGAAAGCCTGTTTAAATTGAATTTCAGGAACCTTGCAGTTGAATTAATTTCCTGTATAAAGCTATTAGGAAAATTAGCTGCCATCAGGAAGATCCGGAAAGCTGCATTGTCATTCGCAATCTCATAACACATGCAGCATCTCACTATTATTGACCGGGTTTACGTAGTGAACCTTGCCAGCAGGGAAGACAGGCGCAAGGCTTGGGAAACCCTATTACAGAAATTACCTGTTTTAAAAAGCAAGACTGAGTTTTATACAGCTGTTGATGGAAATAAATTAAATAATCAAACCAAACTCCGTAATGGAGAATTGGGTTGTTCCATGTCGCATGCCGGTATCTGGAAGGATGCGTTGGAAAAGGGATACCGGTTTATTCTGGTTTTTGAAGACGATGTTTTATTTGATGATCAGTTTGAAACAAAGCTGGAAGCTGTATTGCAGGAGATTGATCAGGATTTTGACTGGATTTATCTGTATAACACATGGGATTACCGGCCAGCAGAGCCTTTTTCTGAAAAGCTTGCAAAAGTAATTGCTTCACTGGGTACACAGGCATATATCTTAAATACCAGTGCAACCAATAGGTTGCTTCCTTATGTAGATGAGTTTATATTTCCCATAGATGTAGTGATGGGGCATATGTCCTTTTTATCAAAAGTGTACAGGCCTAAAGAGATTTTTGTACAACATGATGAGGATTCAGCAAGTGATATTGCCAGTGCAGTAAGAAAAAATGTTCTTATATCAAAAATTAAGAGTGTTTTTAAACGAATTGGATTTTAAAACAGAATTCATGGGCAGTATTCCAAAAAAAACGAATGAATGGTTGATCTTAACCGCCTTTGTGATTGTGTTAGTTATTCACTTCATCTTAAATTGTACGAATCAGAATTTTTGGTATGATGAAACAATGCAGTTCTGGATTTCATATGGCAGGAATCCTTTTTCGCCTTTGGTTGAGGGAATGGGAGGGTTTAGTGATGTAATTAAATACAACGCTGACTGGAATATGGATCCGGGTGGTTTTTCAATATTGTTACATTACTGGTTATTAGTTTCAAAGAGTGTTATATGGTTAAGGCTATTGCCATTTTTATTTTTTTTGCTGACACTGATTTTTTGCTTTAAATATTTTCTCAAAATTACAGATGGGGATCGGCGTTCGGCGTTAATGGGTGTTTTGTTTGTCTTGTTTGTTTATCCTTGGGCACAATATGGTTTTGAGTTGAGGGCATATGGCATGGAAGTATGCGGAGTTATTGTTCTGTTATATTACCGGGAATGTTTTGTTAGGGATAGTAACGGATGGAATTCTTTATTGAAGCTTTCCTTAAGTATGGCTTTTTTTATAACATCACGTTATTCCTTTGCTATTGTTGCCTGTTCTTTTTGTATATTACTATACTTTGATTTTATAAAGAAGATAAGCAGGGAAAAGCTAATCATAATTATCCGAAATACATTTCTTGTTTCGATTCCGGCTCTCCTAAGCTTAGTATTTATCGTCAAATTCTCATTGCTTCCTTATTTCGGAAAGATGAAAGGAGCAGTACTTCCTGCCTATGTACAGGAGAATTTAATAAATGGGAATGATCTTGCGGTTGTATTAAAACTGGTGCGTGAAAATACTCTTTCAAAGTTTGCTGTAATTCCGATAATGCTGCTTTTTTTGAGATTGGTCTTAGTTAAAAAACAATTTGTATTTACGAAAAGTTTAGATTTTTACATCAGCTTTTACTTCCTGTGTTATTCTCTGTTTCTTTTGCTCTCTTTGGCAGGTATTCATGTTTGGAATATCAATTCAAGATGGAATCTACAGTTACTTTTTTTGTCATCTCTTTCGGTGCCTTTTATTTTTCTTATTGGCAATGAATATCTTAAAAGGTATTATCCGGTTAGATATGTCCTACCCTTGATGTTATTAGTGTTAGTATCAGCTTCTTTTGTATTATTGAAAGGGGGCGGTTACAGAGAAAAAACAAATATATTATCGTCAATTCAAAAAGAGGTTTTAGGCAAGCAAATAAAGAGCAGGCCCTTAGTACTTGTTGATGCTTATAATAGTCCAACTTATAAGTATCTGTTATATTTCGGGGGGTTGCAAAACGACAGGGAAATTTTATCGCTAACAAATTATCTACCCTATCCAATGGAGCCAGCATGTGCTGATAGTACTTATGACTTCATTATTACTCAGGCACGTTTAGATAGCTGTCCGAAATACTTGAGAGTTGATGCGGAGTTTGGGCAAAATATTTACTTAATCAAATCTGTTGTGAAATAAGCATGATGTATGACTACCTTATTGTTGGTGCTGGTATATATGGGTCTGTCTGTGCGTTTGAATTAAATAAAGCCGGTAAGAAAGTGATGGTAGTCGATAAGCGTCACCACATTGGCGGTAATTGTTTTACGGAGAAGATCTGGGGAATTGATGTACATCGGTATGGGCCGCATATTTTTCACACTAATGATCAGCAGATATGGGATTATGTTAACAAATTAACTCCTTTTCGTTCCTTTAAGTTTAGCCCGGTTGCAAACTATAAAGGTGAGTTATATTCTATGCCTTTTAATATGTGGACCTTTTATCAAATCTGGGGTCTTTCATCTCCAGAAGAAGTAGCTGCCAGATTAGATATAATTAAAGGGAAGTATAAAAATCCACAGAATTTGGAAGAAAAAGCTATTTCATTGGTAGGCAATGAAATATATGAGAAATTAATAAAAGGATATACTCAGAAGCAATGGATGAAGGAGCCACGGTTCTTACCAGCGAGTATTATCAGCAGATTGCCGGTACGGGTTACTTATGATGATAATTATTTTAACGATATGTTTCAGGGAATTCCTGAAAATGGCTATACAGAAATTTTTGAAAAGTTATTAGCTGATGTTGAGATTAAATTGAATTGTGATTTTTTAAGTGAGCGATCTTATTTTGAAGGAATCGGTAAGCGAATTATATATACTGGTCCGATTGATCAGTTTTTTAATTACAAATATGGCGACTTGGAGTATAAGTCTTTAAAGTGGGAAGAAAATTATTTTGAAATGGATAATTATCAAGGCTGCGCTGTAATGAATTATACTGACAGCGAAACTCCATTTACCAGGTCAATCGAACATAAGCATTTCAATAACCAAATGCAAAAAGGAACTTTCGTTTCCTGGGAATACCCGCAAAAATTCCAAAGAGGCGAAGAGCCTTTTTATCCTGTTAATGATGAAAAAAACAAGAAAACATACTCTTTGTATCAAGACGAAACACAGTTGTTTCCCCAATATCTTTTTGGAGGCCGTCTCGGCTCGTACAAATATTATGACATGCATCAGGTTTTTGCTGCGGCTTTAAAAATGGTTTCCAAATTAATAATAAGCGACTAAACTTCTATGATTAATAATCTGCTAATTTTTTTGCCTGTTTATAATGAAGAAGAGTCTATTGAGTATTCAATCAATTCATGGGTTTCTGAGATAGACCGGCATATAGGAAACAATAATTATCATATACTGGCTATCAATGATGGATCTAAGGACCAAACATTTAATATCCTAGCGAAATTGGGAGGGAAATATCAAAACCTGAAAATAATTAATAAAGAGAATGAAGGTCATGGAAAATCAATTGTGTTTGGTTACCGATATGCACTTGAAAATGGTTATTCCTATGTGATGCAAATAGATTCAGACGGGCAGTGCAACCCCCACTACTTTAAACAACTACTTGAAAAGTTTATAACGAATACTTCAATTCCGGTTTATGGATTCAGATATAAGCGTAAAGACGGCTACAAGCGATTGGTTATCTCAAGGATTGTTTCTGGTATAGCTTTTTTATCAACAGGGATATGGGTGCGGGACGCAAATGTGCCATATCGTTTGTTCAGCGTAAATACACTCGAAAAATATTTGGATAGCGGCCCTGAGAATATGTTTCTTTCAAATGTTGCATTATCTGTTTATCATAAAAAGATGTGTGGGATAGAATGGGTGCCGATAATTTTTGATGACAGGTATGGAGGATCACCTTCGCTGAGTACTTTTCGGATAATGACGCATGGTTTAGTATTTGTGAAGCAAATCCGGCAGTTTGTTAAAAACATCAGATGATTAGCTCCGTTGCAAATCCGACAAGTTTGATTTTTACCTGTTATAATCAGCAAGATTATTTTTATCAATCAATCAAGTTGCTTGAAAAATATATTGATTTAGATAAAAGTTTTGAAGTCATTCTTATAGATTCATCAGCAGATAGTTTTCAGGCTCCTTCATTTGTAAAATATTTTCAAATTCCCAATTGCGGACCTTCCAATGCAAGGAATTTTGGAGTTTCAAAAGCAACAGGTAAATGGATCATTTTTTGTGATGCAGATGACTTCGTAAATCCATTTGCAATTAAGCAAATTTCGAAATTTACAGAAATACAAACTGAAGCTGATGCAGTTTTTTTTGATTTTAAACTGGAAGAAGATAGTCGGATAATTGCTGCAACTGAAAAGAATTTCAACGCTTTTCAACAACCGGCTAAACTACAGTTGCAGTCCATTACCGATCCGGTATTTTTTTTACAGAAATTTTTTCCCGTACATGCGGTGATATTAAGACGGTCTGTTTTTGAAAAAATAAAATTTCATGAACCACAATGGTTTATTGAAGATGTACGGTTTTACCTGGAACTGGCAATGATTCCGGATGTGCAGATGAGGTATTGCAGTGATGAGGCATTTCATTCCTTTCACCGGTATTTCAAAGAAAAGAAATCTCTTTCCACTTCCAATGAACAGCTTTTTTGGGAAGCTGTAAGCAGTAATTTTCAGTATCTGTCAGAACATGCAAGACTTGGCTACAAGCAGAAATTGAAATTGGTAAAACTGCTTTTATTAAATTATCAATCTGTAAGCAGTGATTTACAAAAGCACATGCTGCTGAAAAATAAAATGATCTGGAATTATTTTTTCGGGCTGCCAAGATTATTAAGGAACAAGGTATTGTTCAGGGTTGTTGTGTCGGTAACAAGATTGGGAAGATGAAGATTGCAATTATTTCTGAATATAATGTATTTACAACCGTTGGCGGAACGGAGTATTATGTGGACATGCTGATAAAAGGCCTTTGCGCTCAGGGACATGAGCTGATCCTTATTACAAAGGGAAAACAAACAGATCAGATTGAAAAAATACTGCAGGTTGCGGAGAAACACTATACAGTTTGTTTTCTTCCTTCTGTCATTAATTCAAAAGCTGAAGTAAAGCAGAAAGTTGTCAGTTCTTCCTGGGAACAAATGCTGCCTGTTCTGGAACAATTTCAACCGGATATTATTCATGTACATACCTTAACCACTTTTTTCAACATCCGCCATTTTGAATTGTGTGTACAGAAGTTTCAGCCTGTATTTTTCACCTCCCATATTCCCGGCCATTTTTGCCCAAAAGGTGATCTGATTCAGAATAACCACAGGCCATGTAACGGGAAGATCGGTAGTAAATGTTCGGTTTGTTTGTTCTCTAAGAGTATAAAATCAGCTATCGCTAATCTCATGTTCAGGCATACCCGAAAAACATTACAGATTTTACATGGGTTGAATGAATTGGACATAAAAGTCATTTGTACGGCCAATTGGCAAAAAGAACAAATGATCAGAAATAGTTATAACAAAAATAATATTCATGTAATTCGCCAAGCCCTGATTACGGCAAATTATAAAGACACATCTAAACGAACAGGCAACAGAAAACTCAGTATTGGTTACCTCGGTCGTCTCTCTCCTGAGAAAGGTTCGGCAATGTTGTTGCAATTAATCAGGACTCTCAACGGGAATGATGACTTCCGTTTTGTGTTGGGAATTCCTGAAAATAGTAACCCGGCTGATCTGGAAGAATTGAAGCAGTTGATGATCCGACCATCAACAGAAATCGAATTGCTTCGTACTGTTCATGCAGGTAATAAACAGGAGTTCTTTGAACAGATTGATTGTTTACTGATCCCTTCCTTTTGTATAGAAACAGGGCCTATTGTTTTGCTTGAAGCAATCCTGTATAATAAACAGGTGATAGCTCCCGATATTGGAGGCTCGCTTGAATTTGCCGAAGAATTTCCGGGTGAAGTGATTACCTATTCCTGGAACAATGTAACTGCTGCTGTTGAGATGATTAAAAAAATAAAGCAACTGAACAATAGTAATTCCATTGATCAACGGCAGGTATTTTCAGTGAAAGAGAAATTGTTTGTCACAGATCATCTTGCGCTTTATGAGCAGGCGCTAAATACTAATCATAATTAATTTTATTTAAGTGAAGATTCTTTTATTAATGGACCCTTTTATACCCGTTCCCCCAAAACATTATGGAGGTATTGAACGGGTTATTTATGATATTGCCTGCAAGTATGTGGAAATGGGACATGAAGTGACTTTGGTTGCAGGGCCTAACTCCAAAAGCCCGGGTCGTTTGATCATTTATGGTGCCAATGCAGATCTGCAATCCATTAAAATTGATGTACGTTTATTGAAAGAGGTAACAACAATTTTATATAGGGAAATTGGCAAGCATGATGTGTTGCATAATTTCGGGAGGTTGGCCTGGATGTTTCCTGTTGCATGGAGTAAGATCAGGAAAGTACAAACTTATATGCGCTATATCACACCCAACAATATTAAATGGTTAAACAGGGTTGGTGTGAGTAATATGACTTATACTGCTGTGTCGGATGCGATTGTACGTACCGGTATCTCCGGTGGTGGTGATTGGAAAACGGTTTACAACTGTGCGCCGATTGAGCAGTTTACTTATGTGCCCGAAGTGGGTGCTGCTGCTCCTCTTGTTTTTTTAGGGAGATTGGAACGTTGCAAAGGAGCACATACAGCTATTGAAGTGGCAAAGCGTACTGGACGGAAATTAATCATTGCCGGAAATATTTCTCCATTGAAGGAAGAGCAAAAATATTTTGAAAAGGAACTGAAGCCGCATTTTGATAATGAACTGATCACTTATATCGGCGTGGTGGATAATGAGCAGAAAAATAAATTATTGGGTAGTGCCGCGGCCATGTTGCTGCCAGTTGAATGGTACGAACCATTCCCCATTGTGTTACCAGAATCTTATGCTTGTGGTACACCCATACTCGCATTTCCAGGAGGTGGCGTACCGGAAGGAATTTTTGAAGGTAAAACGGGTTCTATAAGCCATACGGCAGAAGAAATGGCGCAGCAGGTGGCAATGATCCCAATGCTTAGCAGAAAACTTTGCAGAAAAAAGGCAATAGAATTATACAGTGATGTTATGATTGCACAAAACTATTTAGACATTTATTTAAATAATAATAAACATCCTTTATAATGACGATTAAGCAGAGAATTGGGACATGGGTTTTCAATAACCTGCCATTTTCAAAACATGTATTTGACCATGTCAGGCTTGAGTTGAATGCTATGTATGTAAGGCTACTTCACAGGATAAGTCCTGTTTATAGATTAAAAATCAAAAAGCTGAAAAATCGGAAAGACATTTTACTGAATTTAGGATGTGGCCCATATGGCCTTCCTGACGATTGGGTTAATTTAGATTTGTTCCCAATTAAAAACGTTTATCTGAGAACGGATTGCCGAAAGAAAATTCCTTTAGCTGATAACAGTTGCAAAGGCGTTCACGTAGAAATGTTCATGGAGCATTTGGAGCCAATAGATGAGCTTCCTTTTTTTCTGCAAGAATGTCACCGTGTGCTTCAGCAAAATGGAATTTTAAGAATTATTGTTCCAAATGCAAGGTTATTTTTAGAAGCATATTTTTCTGACAAATGGGATGAGTTGAATAAGATAAGTTATGGATTTGAAGACTGGTCAAAGTTATATGACTGTAAAATGGATGCATTGAATCATGTTTTTCTGCAAGGGTATGAACACTATGGCGGATGGGATGAGGGGCGGATGAATTTTGTATTGAAGAAAGCCGGGTTCAACAAAATTAACTATGTTGAATATGGACAAGGAGCCTTTCCAGGTGGACCGATTGATAGGGAATATCATCGTCAAAATGGATTGTATGTGGAGGCCACAAAATAATCAGCAGACAGACTCTTATCATTTGAAAAAGAAGATTGTTATAATTTCTCTGGGACAGCCATCGACTAATCCAAGAACAGTAAAAGAAGCGATGTCACTAAGTGAGGCTGGTTTTGATGTTACAGTTATTTATAATTATTGGTCAAGCTGGGCAGATGAAACAGATAAATACATATTTAATCCCGGTAAAAATATAAAATGGATTTGTACAGGTACAGTCCCTGATTCTGGCAAAATACTTTATTTAATAAGTCAAATTCGATTTAAAATCAATAGATTGATTGCTTCTGTCTTATCCAACTCATTATACTGGCAGGAGATTGTTGCTTCCAGGTGTTTTAAAGCCAATATGAAAAAAGCTATATCTATAAAAGCTGATTTATATATAGCTCATAATTTAGGTGCATTACCGGTGGCAGCCAGGGCAGCTTCAACAAATAAAACTTTCTATGCGTTTGATGTGGAGGATTTCCACAGAGGTCAAATTGAAAATAGTTCAAAAAGTTACCTTATTGCTAAATTGATTGAAGACAACTATTTACCTTCTGCAAAATACATCACGTCAGCAAGTCCACTCATTGCTAAACAGTATCAACGACTTTATCAAAAGGAAATCACTGTTATCAATAATGTATTTTCAAAAAAACATATTCCTTCACAAATAAAAAAAGCAGGTCAACCTGTTTCACTTTTCTGGTTTTCACAGACGGTTGGCAAAGAACGTGGCATAGAAGATATTATTCAGGCATTAAAACAAGTACCGGCAGAAAATTTCCGTTTAACATTACTAGGCAGTTGCAGTGATGAGATGAAGCAATATTTCAATCGTCTTGCAATGATAGATGCAGTCAATAAAATCAATCTTTCTTTTTTAGATCCGGTTCATCCTGATGAAATTTTCAGTATTGCATCGCAATATGATATTGGACTGGCATTGGAACCAGGTCGGGATATGAATAATCAAATCGCTTTGTCCAATAAAATATTTACCTACCTGCTGGCGGGAAATGCAGTGATTCTTTCAGCTACACCTGCACAGCAATTATTTTATGAGGAGAACCCGGGTATTGGTTCTAAATATGCATGTGGTAATACAAGTGAATTAGCAGGTATCCTGAAAGATTATGTTGAACAGCCTGAATTACTTGCTGAGCATAAACGAAATGCATCAAAGCTGGCAGCAGAAAAACATAATTGGGAAGAAGAAAGTAAAAAATTTATAATGCTGGTTCACTCTTTACTTGGAGATGCGTAAAATCCTCATCATAACACCTCACTATCCACCTTCCAACCTTGCAGCAGTGCATCGCACCCGTTTGTTTGCACAACATTTACCTGCATTAGGGTGGGAGCCCATCATATTAACAGTAGATGAAAAACATTATGAAGAAGCATTGGATTGGAACCTTCACCAGCTATTACCTGCAGGGCAACGGATAGAAAAAGTAAAAGCATTTCCTGTTACAAAACCGAGATTGATTGGTGATATTGGATTGCGGGCTTTTTTTCAACTCAGAAAAAAAGCATTGGAACTTGTAAAGAATGAAAACATTGATTTTGTTTATATACCCATTCCATCTTTTTATATTTCACTCATCGGTCCATACCTGCATCGCAAAACCGGTGTAAAGTATGGCATTGATTATATTGATCCATGGGTGCATACATTTCCGGGAACAGATAAAATGTTTTCCCGGCATTGGTGGAGTACAAAATTGGCAAAGTGGCTGGAGCCGAAAGCAGTAAAACATGCATCACTCATTACCGGCGTGGCAGAAGGATATTATAAAGCGGTGATTGAACGTAACCCTGCTTTGAAAAGTAGTTGCGTATTTGGGGCTATGCCTTATGGCGGAGAAGCAAAAGATCACGAACTGCTAAAAGAACTTCAGTTAAAACCTTACTTGTTTCAGAAAAATCAAAAACTTCAATTGGTATATGCCGGGGCCATGTTGCCCAAAGCGTATGGGCCATTAGAAGCGATCTTTCAATCCATTGCTGCAAACAGAGAGCAGTTCGGGGAGTTTGAATTTCATTTTATTGGTACCGGCAAAACAACCAACGATGAACATGCTTACAATATCAAACCGCTGGCAGTAAAATATGATCTGTGGCAAACAGTTGTGTTTGAATATCCGAAACGGATTCCCTATTTAGAGGTGTTGATACATCTGGATGTGGCAGATGCTGTATTTATTCTGGGAAGTACGGAGCCGCATTATACGCCTTCCAAAACCTACCAGGCTGTGTTAAGCAAAAAACCAATACTGGCTGTGTTGCATACGCAAAGTACAGCTGTTGATATTGTGCGTTCAACAAATGCGGGAACAGTACTTGCTTTTAATGGTGAAGAAGGCGTAGAAGAAATAAAGAATGGTTTCAATGCATTTTTCAAAACGTTTCTTTCATTCAATCAGTCATACAATCCAGATCATGTTGATACTGTTTTATTCAATCAGTATTCAGCAAAAGAAGTAACAAGGCAACTGAGCGATTTATTACAAAAGACATTTTGAAAAAATTAGCCATCATCACCACCCATCCTATTCAGTACAACGCTCCCTTATTTCGTTTGTTGAGTGAACGTAAGAATATTGAACTGAAAGTATTTTATACATGGGGCCAGTCAAAAGAAGAAGTTTATGATGCAAAGTTTGGAATGAACCGCAGTTGGGATATTCCCTTGCTGGATGGGTATGAATATGAATTTGTAAAGAACAGATCGAAACATCCCGATTCAAACCGGTTTTGGGGCATCATCAATCCCGGATTAATTAAGCAAATACAAACAGAACAGTTTGATGCAATTTTGGTTTACCGCTGGAGTGTGTTCAGTCATTTAAAAATTATGCAATGTTTTGGAGGGAAGACAAAGTTATTTTTCCGTGGCGATTCACACCTGCAAAATAAGAGAGCAGGTTTAAAGGAAATGTTCAAAACACTTTTATTGAAAGGGGTTTACAGGAAAGTAAAAAAAGCATTTTATGTTGGCCGTTATAACAAAAACTATTTGGAAAAGTATGGATTAACGGAAAAACAATTGGTTGCTGCTCCACACGCAGTTGATAACAATCGTTTTGCAGAGAATGCTGATGTTTATGAACTAAAAGCTCTTGAAGAAAGAAAAAAATTACAGATACCTGCTGAAGCGATTGTGTTTTTATATGCCGGTAAATTTTATGCGTTGAAGCAATTGGATCTGCTCATCCATACATTTAAACAATTGAAAGGAGAGCAATACCGCCTCCTGCTTTACGGAAATGGAGAACAGGAATTGCAGTTGAAAGAAATGGCAAAGGAAGATGAACGGATTGTTTTTCAATCATTCAAAAATCAATCGGAGATGCCCTGGGTATATAGAGTGGGTGATGTTTTTGTGTTACCAAGTGCAAGTGAAACATGGGGCCTGGGAGTTAATGAAGCAATGGCATGTGGCAGGGCTGTTCTTGTTAGTGATCAATGCGGCTGTGCTCCTGATTTAATTCTGAAAGAAGAAACAGGGTTTGTATTTAAAACGGGTATTGCAGGTGATCTGCTTCGATGTATGAACGAATTCAATAGTAAGCCGGTTACACAACAAATGGGACAACAGGCGATAAAGCATATTGAACAGTTTTCTTTAGAACGAATTGCAGAGGTGATTGAAAGGGAGATGATGAAGTGACGTTTAATAAGAATAAGATTTCTCATTCACAGATTCGCCACGATGTGGCCCTGTGAATTCGAAATGACGTTGGGGGGAGAAAGATCATCATTCAGAACGATCTTACGAAGAGGGTTTTTCATTCCCGAACGTCATTTCGAAAGAGTGGGTGAAGTGCAACTTCGGATCCACGACTGAGAAATCTCATTGTTATGGAACGTTTGCTAAGAGTAAGATTTCTCACCCCCGGATCCACTGCTTCGCAGTCCCGGAAGTTCGAAATGACGGTTAAGAAGAAAGATCATCATTCAGAACGATCTTACGAAGAGGGTTTTTCATTCCCGAACGTCATTTCGAAAGAGTGGGCGAAGTGCAACTTCGGATCCACGACTGAGAAATCTCATTGTTATGGAACGTTTACTAAGAGTAAGATTTCTCACCCCCGGATCCACTGCTTCGCAGTCCCGGAAGTTCGAAATGACGGTTAAGAAGAATCGTTTTACAAAACTTTTATGAAACGAGGCGGAGCTGTTTATATAGTTGCTAACAAAAGCAATAGAGTAATATACATTGGCGTAACCTCAGATCTAGTAGTAAGAATTCAACAACATCGGGATCATTTTTTCAAAGGTGGGTTTTCAGATAAATACAACACTGAGAAGCTGGTTTATTATGAATTGTTTGGAAGTATTGAGGAGGCAATTCTGAGAGAAAAGGAGATTAAAAAGTGGAGGAGAGAAAAGAAAGAAGCATTGATCGTTTCAATGAATCCTGAATGGAGGGATTTATGGGAGGAGATAAAGGATTGGTAGTATGCGGCAATTATGGATAAGATTTCTCATTCACAGATTCGCCACGATATAGCCCTGTGAATTCGAAATGACGTTGGGGGGAGAAAGATCATCATTCAGAACGATCTTACGAAGATGGTTTTTCATTCCCAAACGTCATTTCGAAAGCAAGAGGATGCGAAGCATCAGATTCTTGCTTGAGAAATCTTATCGTTAAGTACGGAATGCCAAGTATAAGATTTCTCACTTCCGGATCCTTCCCGCCACTGGCGGGATCCCGTGGGTTCGAAATGACGTTAAGGAGATAGATACGTGTATAAAATTATAGACCAGAATCGTTTGTGAAAAAACTCGCCATCATCACTTCGCACCCCATTCAGTACAACGCACCATTGTTCAGGTTGTTAACTGAACGAAAAAAGATTGAAGTGAAGGTTTTTTATACCTGGGGACAAACAAAAGACGGATTGGTGTACGATCCTGATTTCAAAAAAGAATTCAAATGGGATATTCCTTTATTAGATGGGTATGAAAAAGAGTTTGTAGAAAATAGTTCTCCCAACCCGGGAGCCGGTCATTTCAAAGGAATTATGAATAAAGACCTGATTGAACGTATTGATCAATTTGATCCTGATGCCCTGTTGGTTTATGGCTGGAGCTTTCAAAGTCATTTAAAAGTGATCAGGCATTTCAACGGTAAAAGGAAAATTCTTTTTCGTGGTGATTCTACTCTTCTTGACGAGCCGAAAGGGTTTTCATTTAAAAAAACTATCAGGAGAATATTTTTGAAATGGGTGTATCGCCATATTGATACAGCAATATATACAGGGGAAGCAAACAAGGCTTATTTTCTTAAGCACGGTATAAATGAAGATCAATTGCAATATGCGCCACATGCAGTTGAAAACGAACGGTTTTTTGATTTGAACGGTGAGTATGAACAAAAAGCAAAAAAATGGCGTATTGAATTGAATATTCCGGAAGATGCTTTTGTCTTTTTGTTTGCAGGAAAACTTGAACATAAAAAAGATCCGTTGATACTGATAGAAAGTTTCAAAGTACTGGAAGATGAAAATGCCCGTTTACTGATTGTGGGAAATGGAGTTCTTGAAAATGAGTTGAAACAAAAAGCAGCAACTGACAAGCGTATTACATTTCTTGATTTTCAGAATCAGCAGCAAATGCCTGTTGTGTATCGTTTAGGAGATGTATTTGTACTGCCATCTATGGGCCCTGGTGAAACATGGGGGTTGAGTGTAAATGAGGCAATGGCCTGTGCAAAACCGGTAATAGTAAGTGATAAGTGCGGCTGTGCACAAGACCTTGTAAAAGGAAACGGTTTTATTTTTAAGGCTGGAAACAGGGAGCAATTAGTAAGTGCAATGTCAACTCTTGTGAAATCAAATCAGCAGTTACAACAAATGGGAACAAAAAGTAAATATCTCATAAATAAGTTTACATATTTAAACATTGTTGAAAGTATTGAATCTGCAATATGAATTTTAACAAGATCATTTTTATCATCATAGCCTTGCTTGTATCTTTTATGGCATCCATGCCGGGAGACTTGCTGTTGCCTGAATTAATATCAATCGGTTTGTTTGTGTATTTCCTGTTGAATTTTATTGATTCAATCGGCAAGTCATTTAACCTGTTGGATATTACAATTCTTTTGGCGCTGTTTCAATGTTTGTTAATGCCTGTTATTGTTTATCATGTATATAATTATGATGCTCTTGTTGTTGCCTTAAAATATGATATGGGTGTTTCGGCTGAAGTTTATTACTCGTTCATGCTACCGGCTGTGATTGCTCTGATACTCGGTATTAAACTGCCCGAACTCTTTCAAAGATCATCTCAATTAAAATTTGCCATTGCCATTGCTGCTTCAAAAAAATATTTAACCGGAAAGGGAAATATCGGAATACTGCTGATGATCATTGGATTTGTTTCAGGATTAATGCAGATATTTATCCCGGGCGAATTGAAATACATCGCTTATTTGTTTGGAAAACTGTTATATGTTGGGGCGCTGTACATGTATTTTTCTGATGCCAAAAACCGTACAGTTTATCTTATAGCAGCAGGTATTGCAATTTTAGCACAATCTCTGGCACAGGGTATGTTTGGAGAGTTGGTTTACACCCTTTTACTGGCGGTAATGTTGCTTCTTCTTGGTAAAAGAATCAGCGCTTCTTATAAGTTTGGGATAGCTGCCGTAGGGTTTGTATTTATCATACTGCTTCAAAGTGTAAAAGGCGATTACAGGAATGTTGCCTGGAAAGGCCAGGGTGATCAGGGAAATACGGAAGCTTTTTTTTCGTTGATTCTTGACCGGATCAATAACCCGGATCGTTTTTTTGACTGGGCGCTGATGTTTCCAACGGTCAATCGGTTCAACCAGGGAATGATTGTAGGAAAAGTAATGGTACACGTTCCCAACCAGGAACCTTTTGCAGGGGGTGAAACAATCTTTACAACATTGGCAGCTTCTTTTGTCCCAAGGTTGTTATGGCTTGATAAACCAATGTCTGGTGGTCATTGGAATATGGAACGCTTCACAGGTTTCATCATTCAGGGCTATAGCATGAACATCAGCCCAATGGGAGAAGCGTATGGAAACTTTGGTGTAGAGGGTGGCATTATTTTTATGTTCTTTTATGGTTTATTTTTTTCGGTTGCTATTATTCTTTTATTAAACGTAATCAAAAAGCGGCCAACTCTTGTTTTATGGTTTCCCATTTTATTCCTTAATTCAATTCAGATGGAAACGGATATATTGATGTGCGTGAACTCACTCATCAAAAACCTCATCTTCATCTGGTTCTGTTACTGGGCGGCTGATCGCTTCCTGCGTTTAAAACTGTAAGTTTTATTTGAAACAACGTATTCTTATTTTTTATGATCATTTTTATCCGGCTTATAAAGCAGGTGGACCAGTACAGTCATTGGTGAACCTCATCAGGCAAATGCATCAGCAGTATGATTTTTATGTAGTGTGCAAGCCGCATGAGATGAATGAAACGGAAATGTTAGATGGAATAAAGTTCAATGAATGGAATAACACGGAACAGAATGCGCAGGTGATGTATTGGAAGTATGCGTGGAAAGAAAGGGCGGAAATTAATACAATCATTACTGAAGTTAAACCCGATGCCATTTTTATTAATGGCTTGTTTTCTTTGTATTTCAACATTCTCCCGTTGAAATACAGTATCAGGTATAAAAAATTGAACCTGGAATGCAGGGTGATCTTATCAGCAAGAGGAATGCTTCACCCAGGAGCTTTATCACAAAAACAGTTCAAGAAAAAAATATTTTTAACCTTATTCAAATTCTTTGGCTGGCAGCATAAAGTAAAATGGCATGCAACGGATGAACAGGAGTTAAAATTCATTCATCAGCAATTAGGAAAGTTGGTGCATGCAGAAGTGGCCGGCAACTTTCCTAATCTTCTTGCTGTAGCTTCATCACCTGAAAAAAAAGAAAATGAATTGCTTATGGGAACAGTTGCTTTGATAAGCCCCATGAAAAATCATTTGCACGTATTGAAAGCTTTACAATCTGTAAAAGCAAACATCACCTGGAATATTTATGGCCCGGTAAAAGATGAGACTTACTGGCAACAGTGTAAAAAGTTGATTCAACAATTACCTTCTAATATTTCAGTTCAGTATTATGGGGGGCTACCACCTGTTGATCTTGCAAAAGCAATGGAAACGTTTCAGGTTTTCATCATGCCAAGCAAAAGTGAAAATTTCGGTCATGCTTTACTGGAAGCATTGAGCGCCGGTAAGCCTGTTATCACCACCAACACAACACCTTTTAAAAATCTGCAACAAGTTAAAGCAGGTTATACTGTTTCTGTTGATCATCTTGAAACTGAATTGCCACTTGCAATTCATTTTTTTGCAACCATGCCGGCAGAAGGATTTCATGTTTATTCTCAACATGCAGCAGATTATGCAAAACGGTTTGTTTCAACAGATCAGTTACAACAACAGTATCAGCATTTATTTACAACAGCGTAAACAACGGCTAATTCTTATTTTGAAGCGCTGGAATTTATTTTATCTTTTCTGTTGCTCCAAGAGTTTTTTAGCCCGAAGGGCTTTAATGTGAATAACCACTGGCGAAACTGGTGGATGATAATAAAGCTGATACCAACCCCGGCAGGGGTTGAATATAGTGAGTGACTTTGGTATAGTATTTTTTATGGAGGCATGGCTCTGTATATCCACATTTACAGGGCATCTCTAAAAACTTAATTTTGGGACTAAAGTCCCGATTGGATTATAGTATTTTATAACCCTACGCTTAAGCGTAGGGTTAATGAAAGCCGCTTCCACAAAGGCTTTAGCCTTGACATGAGCGAATTAGTAAATAAATAGTACCGTGAGAGAGAATTCATCAATAATAGGTTTTTAGAGATGCCCAACAACGTAAAGAACTCTGAAACTTTACCGTGTACTACTACGCATAAAGCTACGCAGTACAAAGTACATAGCTCATACAACATGTATCCAATGAGCGAATCAGTATCTTTGCGTCTTTTAATTTATACGAATGATTATTTTAGGAATTAATGCGTACCATGCCGATAGCAGCGCTGCTGTTTTTGTTGATGGGGTAATGATAGCGGCTATTGAAGAAGAACGTTTTCGCCGGGTAAAACACTGGGCCGGGTTTCCATCAATGGCAATAGAATTTTGTTTGAAAGAAGCAGGAGTTACTTTAAATGAAGTAGATCACATAGCTATTGGACGGGACCCCTGGGCTAAGCTTGCAAAAAAAATACTGTTCCTTGCAAAAAATCCGGGTGGTGGTTTGGCTGCCATCTCAAACCGGTTGAGTAACGCAAAAAAAGTTGCTTCATTAGAAGATGAGTTTGCACAAATTGCTGCAATTGATAAAGCAACTTTCAAAAAAAAGATTCATAATGTGGAGCATCACCGCAGTCATTTAGCTTCTGCATTTTTTGCATCACCTTTTGAAGAAGCTGCTTTATTATCCATTGATGGTTCGGGCGATTTTACAACAACCATGATTGGTATTGGCCGTGGCAATCATATTGAAGTTCTTGATTCAGTTGATTTTCCTCACTCGGTTGGTATATTTTATACAGCTCTTACACAGTGGCTGGGCTTTCCGCATTATGGCGATGAATACAAAGTAATGGGGCTTGCTCCTTATGGTGAAGCAAAATATGTTGATGAACTGAGAGACATTATTCGTTTTACAGATGATGGTTTATTTAAACTTAACCTGAAGTATTTCCGTAATCCAAACAGGGGAATTATATCTTATGGTGAGGATCATATTCCTGTAGTTGCCACTTTGTTTACTGCTTATTTTGAAAGCAAACTCGGCAGGGCAAGACAGAAAGGTGAAGAGTTAACACAATTTCATAAAGATATGGCTGCTTCTGTACAACGTTTTACAGAAGAACTGATCTTCCATATTCTTACTGCATTGCAAAAAAGAACAGGATTGAAAAATGTTTGTATTGCAGGCGGGGTAGCACAGAATTCTGTAGCCAATGGAAAAATAATAAACAGCACTCCCTTCACGAACGTTTATATTCCAAGCGCAGGGCACGATGCGGGCATTTCCATGGGAGCGGCCTTGTATGTTTATAATCAAATATTACGGCAGCCACGTAAACCGGCTATATGGTCGGCTTACACTGGCAGTAAGTTCAGTAATGATGAAATAGAAACGTACCTGCAATCAAGAAATATTCAATACGAAAAGCTGAATGATGACGAACTGTACGATTATGTTTCCAACTGCCTTATAAATGCAGGAGTTGTTGGATGGTTCAGCGGCAGAAGTGAGTTTGGTCCAAGGGCACTGGGTGGAAGATCAATACTTGCTGATCCACGGAGAACAGATGCAAAAGATCTGTTGAATGCAAAGATCAAACGCAGGGAAAGTTTTCGGCCATTTGCACCATCTATCTTAAAAGAATATGTGGATGAATATTTTACAGTGAATGATGCAGTGCCTTTTATGGAAAAAGTTTTTCCCATTAAGGAAGAAAAGAAAGCCTTGATTCCTGCAGTAACCCATGTGGATGGAACCGGAAGACTGCAATCCGTTGATCAAACAGTTTCGCCCAGATATTATGCGTTGATTGAAGCTTTCAGAAAAAAAACCGGAGTGCCTGTTTTACTGAACACTTCGTTTAATGAAAATGAACCCATTGTTAATTCACCGGCAGAAGCCTTAGATTGTTTTCTTCGTACACAAATGGATATGCTGGTGATGGAAAATATAATTGTTGAACGGTAAGATGAAAATCTCCATCATCACAGTAGTATTTAACCGGGAGAAAACTATTGAACATTCTATCCGGTCTGTTTTAAACCAGTCATACAAAAATATTGAATACATTATTATTGATGGTGCATCAAATGATGGCACTATGGATGTAGTGAATCAATACAAAGAACAGATTTCAACTATTGTTTCAGAAAAAGACAAGGGTATGTATGATGCCCTGAATAAAGGAATACAACTTGCAACGGGTGATGTAATTGGTCTTTTACATGCAGATGATGAGTTTGCAACATCTGATACGATTCAGAAAATTGCTGATCGCCTGCAAAGCAATCCTGCAGTTGATGCCGTTTATGGCGATGTTGGATTTGTGAAAGAGGGGCAACCCGATAAAATTGTACGTTATTATTCATCGGCTATTTTTCATCCCGGTTTATTTCAATGGGGATTTATGCCGGCGCATCCCACTTTTTTTTGCTATAAAAAATTCTTTGATCTTTATGGTTTGTACAGAACTGATCTGGAGATTGCAGCCGACTTTGATCTGCTGGCCCGTTACTTACTAAAACATCAATTAAACACAAGTTATATTCCGGAGATGCTGGTGAAAATGAACCTGGGTGGTAAGAGCACAAGAGGTATCAGCAGCACATTAAAAATCAACAAAGAAATCAAGCAAATATTAACTGAGCAAAAAATACCTTCCAGCTATCTGCGTTTGTATGCAAGATATTTTCTTAAAGTGCAGGAGTACTGGAAGAAAAAAAATAAAAAATGAAAAAAGCATTAATCACCGGTGTTACCGGACAGGATGGAGCTTATCTCTCCGATCTTTTGTTAAGAAAGGGATATGAAGTGCATGGCATCAAGCGCCGCAGTTCTTTATTCAATACCGATCGTATAGATCATTTGTATGAAGATCCGCATATTAATCACCGGCATTTTGTTTTGCATTATGGCGATTTAACCGACAGTAGTAATCTCATCCGCATCATCCAGGAAGTACAGCCCGATGAAATTTATAACCTCGGTGCCATGAGCCATGTAAAAGTAAGTTTTGAAATTCCGGAATATACTGCCGATACAGATGCTGTAGGAACACTTCGCATCCTGGAAGCAGTGCGGTTATTAGGTTTAACAGAAAAGACAAGAATATACCAGGCATCTACTTCTGAATTGTATGGCCTGGTGCAGGAAGTGCCGCAATCAGAAAAAACAGCTTTCTATCCACGCTCTCCTTATGCTGTTGCAAAAATGTATGCGTACTGGATTACTGTAAATTATCGTGAAGCGTATAACATGTTTGCATGCAATGGCATCTTGTTCAATCATGAATCACCGTTACGTGGTGAAACATTTGTTACAAGAAAAATTACAAGAGCTGTTGCCAAAATTGCATTAGGCATGCAGGATAAATTATGGTTGGGCAACATGAATGCAAAAAGAGATTGGGGTCATGCAAAAGATTATGTAGAAGCCATGTGGCTGATGCTGCAACAGGAAAAGCCGGAAGATTTTGTAATTGCAACAGGTACTACAACCGAAGTAAGGGAATTTGTACGGATGGCATTTGCTGAAGTGGGTGTTGAACTTGAATTTAAAGGCGAACATGAAAAAGAAGCGGGGATTGTAAAAGCATGTTCCAATCCTGAGTATCAAGTAGCAGTTGGTACAGAAGTGGTAGCTGTTGATCCACGGTACTATCGTCCAACTGAAGTGGAACTGTTAATTGGTAATCCGGCAAAAGCAAATCAGAAATTGGGATGGAAACCAAAATATGATTTAAAAGGTCTTGTGAAAGAAATGGTGGAAGCCGATGTGGATATTTTCAAAAAAGAAAAATTATTGAAGGACAGCGGTTTCAAAATTAAAAATCAGTTTGAGTAATGGAGCAGGGAGCAAAAATATATGTAGCAGGTCATCGGGGAATGGTGGGTTCGGCAATTGTAAGAAAACTGCAGAATGAAGGGTACGGCAATTTAATTCTTCGCACTTCTGCAGAACTTGATTTACGAAATCAGTCAGCAACAGAAACTTTTTTCAAAGAACAAAAGCCCGATTATGTTTTTCTTGCGGCAGCAAAAGTAGGAGGCATTGTTGCCAATAATACTTGCCGTGCTGAGTTTTTGTATGAGAACCTGATGATACAAAACAATGTTATTCATGCTGCCTGTAAATACAATGTAACAAAACTCATGTTCCTTGGTTCTTCCTGTATCTATCCAAAATTTGCAGAGCAGCCAATGAAAGAAGAATACCTGTTAACGGGCACACTGGAACCAACCAATGAACCGTATGCCATTGCAAAAATTGCAGGTTTAAAAATGTGCGAAGCTTACCGCAGTCAGTATGGTTGTAATTTTATTTCGGTAATGCCCACAAATCTTTACGGGCCCAATGATAATTATGATCTTCAAAACTCACATGTATTACCGGCTTTGTTACGAAAGATGATTGTTGCTGCAAGAACCAATCAACCGGTTGTTGAAATATGGGGAACAGGTACACCACGCCGTGAGTTTTTGCATGTGGATGATTTGGCAGATGCCTGTTATTACCTGATGCAGCAGTACAATGAACAGGGCTTTATCAATATTGGTGTTGGAGAAGATATATCTATCAGAGAACTGGCAGAACTTATTAAGGAGATTGTTGGATATGAAGGTGAATTAAAGTTCAACACAGAAAAACCGGATGGTACACCACGCAAATTATTAGATGTATCAAAACTTCATTCGCTGGGCTGGCAGGCAAAGATCAGTTTAAGAGAGGGTATTCAAATAGTTTATGGGGAAGTAAAGTCGAATCCTTTTTAATCATGTTTGGTTTATTTAAAAAGAAAAAAACAGAACCTGCTCAATCAGCATTTGTTGATTACAGCGGGTTGAAAGTAGATATGCATTCGCATCTTTTGCCGGGTATTGATGATGGTTCGCCCGATGCAGAGACTTCTGTTACTTTCATCAAAGCCCTTATGAAGCTGGGCTATCAGAAGTTCATTACCACACCGCATATCTATCCTGATCTTTATCCTAACACAAGAGAAACTATTTTAGCCGCACATCAAATACTTACTGCAAAACTTCAACAGGAAAATATCAATGTAGAAATTATTCCTGCTGCTGAATATTTTATTGATGATCTTTTTGCTGATCGTTTACAAAAGGATGAGCCCTTGCTTACCCTGCATAAGAATTGGGTATTGGTTGAGGTTTCATTCATGAGCCCACCGCCCGATTTAAATACTATTCTTTTCAATATGATTGTAAAAGGGTATCAGCCGGTGCTGGCACATCCTGAGCGATACAGTTTTTATCACAGTAAAAAAGAAATTTACCATCGCTTTAAAGACCAGGGGTGCATGCTGCAGGTAAACCTTCTTTCCTTAAGCGGATACTATGGAAAAGGCGCACAGGAAGCAGCACAGTATATGGTAAAGGAAAAAATAGTTGATCTTATTGGTACGGATCTTCATCATCAGCGTCATCTGGATGCCATGCACCACCCAGCCCTTTTTGCAGATGTGCAACTGGCACTGCAAACAAATTCAATTCTTAATCCCACTCTTTAGTTTCTCTTTGAACAAACCCCGACTTTTAATTGTACTCAATCGGCTTTCTGTTGGAGGCCCAGCTACAAATACATTAAGTGCGGCTGCAGCACTAAGCAACGATTTCGAAATTCTTTTAGTGGCAGGCGAACCCATGGAGGATGAGCAACCTGCAGATTTTTTATTGCAGCAATACAAGGGATTCAGAGTTGAAAAAATAAAATCTCTCAAACGGTCTGTATTACCGGGGCAGGACATCAGATCGTATTACCACATCAAAAAAATAATCAGAGAATTTCGCCCTGACATTGTTCATACACATGGCGCCAAACCCGGTGTATTGGGGCGTTTGGCTGCATGGCGTGCAGGTGTGCCTGTAGTACTGCACACATTTCACGGGCATGTGTTTCATTCTTATTTCAGCCCGTTTATTTCAAAACGAATTATTTGGATTGAAAAAATGCTGGCGAAGGTATCAACTGCCGTTATTGCCATCAACCAAAAACTAAAGGAAGAACTGTTGAATGAATACAGGATTGCAGGAGCAGAAAAAATGAAATTGATACGGCTGGGTGTTGAAACAGAAAAGTTTCAGGATGTTGATGGAGAAAAGAGAAAAAAATTCAGAATAGAGTTTTTTTTAACAGGCGATGAACTTGCCATTGGAATTATTGGCAGGCTCGTTCCGGTAAAGCAACACACTCTTTTTATAGAGATAGCTGAACGATTGATTCAGCAATCAACAAAAATAAAATTGAAATTTTTTATAGTGGGCGATGGCGCTGAAAAAAATAATCTTATAAAACTTCTCCGGCAAAAAAAATTATCTTTTACACAGGCAGGTTCTGCATTTGATCAGGCAGCCCATTTTGTTTTCACATCCTGGCGTAATGATATGGATACTGTGTATGCCGGATTGGATATTGTTATGTTAACTTCTCTAAACGAAGGAACTCCGGTTTCCATTATGGAAGCCATGTCGGCAGAAAAACCAGTGGTATCAACCAGGGTGGGAGGCGTTGCTGAATTGATTGAAACCGGTAAAACTGGTTTTTTGCACACAGATAAAAAGCTGTTGACTGATCAGGCGCTGCAATTAATTGAATCGGCATCATTGCGGAAAGAGATAGCTGCCAATGCCGTACAATTTGCTGTACAAAACTTATCCAAAGCGTATGAAGTGGAACAATTGAAAAATCTTTACAATGATCTGCTTCGTAAGAAATAATTCTGACTGCAAAGTTTTGTTTATGATGTGCAGTCACCCTTTGGGTGAACAGACATCAGTTCTGTCTGCATACCTGCAAGCTGTCTGTACAGATTTTAAAACGGTTAGTTTATGATGTACAGTCACCCTTTGGGTGAACAGACATCAAAACAAGTTGGCATTTTAAATGTACCCTTGACGAACTTTTTTAATTCTTGTTTGTAACAACAGAGGAGTAAAGAAGGGAATGAATAAGTTTACCATCAAAGATCTTGAAAACCTGAGCGGAATCAGAGCCCATACCATCCGTATGTGGGAGCAGCGCTATTCATTTCTCAAGCCGCAGCGTACGGCCACTAATATCCGCTACTACAGCAACCAGGAACTGAAGATACTGCTGAACATTTCGCTGTTGAATAAATACGGGTTTAAGATCTCTCACATTAACCGGATGAGTAATGATGAGCTGCGTGAAAAAACGCTCACTCTTTCAAACGGCGTGGCACAGCAGGAAAGGATTGTAAATGAACTTATACAGCACATGGTTGATGTGGATATTGATACATTTGAGCGCCTGCTCAATCAGTACATCACAGCAAGAGGAATTGAAAAGGCCATTACCTATATCATTTTTCCTTTCCTTGAACGCATTGGTATTCTCTGGCTCACTGATCATATTAACCCGGCGCAGGAACACATCATCACCAATATCATCAGGCAAAAGATCGTTACCGGAATTGAAAATATTGTAACGCCTTTAGCACTTAACAGCAAGGTGTTGTTATTTATGCCGGAGAATGAACATCATGAATTAGGCTTGCTTTTTCTGCAATTTTTATTGAAAAGCCGTGGTGTAAAAACCATTTACCTGGGGACAAATGTTCCCATGAAAGATCTTGAATTTATGGTGCATCTGAAAAAACCTGATTTTGTATATACCCATCTTACAACCGTTATCAAAGAGTTTAATTTTGATAAGTTCATCAGCGATCTGAAAACGAAGTTTCCCAAAACCAATATTCTTATTTCAGGATTGCTTTCGCAAACATTCAGCAAGAAAACGATACCCGGAAATATTCGTTTTTTGAAGTCGTTAAATGAAGCAAATGAGTTTATTGCCGGGTTGAAATAGTAAAAATCAAAAAATAAGTTATGTGCCTTACATCCCCCGCTTTGGGGGATTTTTTTACGGCTTGGGTGAAACAAAGTTGATAAGCTGTGTGAGATTGTTTAATTTTATAGTGAGTGAAATTAAACACTATTTTATGTCAGGAGGTGAGTTCAACCAGATGCTTGTAAGCAATACGGACTTTTTAAAGCCTTTTGCAATTACGTTCACAAAGGACAATGAATCTGCTAAAGATCTTTTGCAGGAAACCATGTTCCGTGCATTGACAAACAGTGATAAATATCATGTGGGCACCAATGTAAAAGCATGGCTTTACACCATCATGCGTAATATTTTCATTAACAACTACCGCCGTTGTATAAAACAAAACACCATTTTCGATTCTACCCCCAACGATTTTTTTCTCAATTATCAACAGGCAACGGTTTCCAATGCTGCTGAAACAAGTTTGCAGATAAAAGAAATACAAGCTGCCATTCATCAGTTACCCGGTATTTTCAAAAAACCATTCATGCTGTATTTTGAAGGATTTAAGTATCATGAAATTGCTCACATCCTGCAGGAACCATTGGGCACTATCAAGAGCCGTATTCATTTTGCCCGTAAATTATTAAAGGAACAGATCAGCAGGTATTAAACATCTTCATCCGGTAGTTGTAAAAACGGATGTATAGAAATCTGACAGCAATCGGATTTAACTCTATTGACAACCCATCCTGTCATGTATTGCCAGATTGATTATTTTTGACTGATGCATAAAGTGATCCTTGTAAATGAATTGGATGAAGTGGTGGGTTCCATGGAAAAAATGGAAGCTCATGAAAAAGCTTTGTTGCACAGGGCTTTCAGTATTTTTTTGTTTGATAAACAGGGAAACATGCTGCTGCAAAAAAGAGCAGCTACAAAATATCACAGCCCTTCTTTATGGACCAATGCCTGTTGCAGCCACCCTATGCCCGGTGAAACTACAGAACAGGCAGCGTTGAGAAGATTGAATGAAGAACTGGGTTTTACAACTTCAATTGCAAAGGCTTTTCATTTTACTTATAAAGCCGAATTTGATAACGGGTTAACGGAACATGAATTTGATCATGTGTTTGCAGGTGAGTATGATGGTGAAATAAAATTGAATGCTGAGGAAGTAAGTGATACCTGTTACAAATCAATGAATGAAATTAAACAGGAGTTAAGCAACAATTCAGGCGCTTATACACAATGGTTTAAAATTGCCTTCCCACTTCTGGAAGAATGGCTGCAGCTTAAAAATGAAAAGCATGCAGCAATATAAAGCTACACTCATTGCTGTGTTATTGCATGGTATTGGCTTAGGTGGTTTTATATTTTATGATAAAGATCTGTTTGCATTCTTAACCGTTTTTAATTTGTTGGCATCAGCAGGTTTGCTGATTTATACACAAAAGGAAAAGAACCCCGCTTTCTTTTTGTTTGCAGGCAGTTGTTATATTGTTGGCTTTACTGCTGAATATATTGGTGTAAACCAGCATTGGTTGTTTGGGGAATTTGAGTTTTCAGAAGCAATGGGAATTCAATGGCAGAAAGTTCCGTTGATAATTGGAATATATTGGTTCATTATCATGTATTGTTGTGCAGTAAGCATACAGATGCTGCTGAATGTTATATGGAACAAACTGCGGGATGATGATCAGCCTTACCGCAGTAATGTTGGCTTTGCGGCAGTGATTCTTGACAGTGCATTGCTCGCTGTTTTTTTTGATTGGGTGATGGAACCCGTAGCAGTAAAACTCGGCTACTGGAAATGGTTGGGCAATGGCGATGTTCCAATGCTCAATTACCTGAGCTGGTTGGGTGTAAGCGCTTTGCTGATGCTGCTGTTCAGGTTATTGCCTTTTAATAAACAAAACCAATTCGCCGTTAATTTATTATTGATTCAATTCATGTTTTTTCTCATCTTACATACAACGTTATGAATGTATGATTCGTTTGCAGGAATTGATGACACTGCAAACGAAAGATGGTATCCCGCCTTTCGGGGCAGGTTATGCTGACAGAAAAACTGTTGGACTATTTTACTATTCACTTCGGCATAATTCCACTTTCTTATTAAGATCCTTTCACCCTGGTTCCCGGGCAACCTACTTTTTTATTTTTCTTGAAAGAAGCAATGCCCGAAGTACGTTCATACCAATCAACAAATGGCCGCCATGTAAAAGTGAGTTGAAGAAAATAATAAGTGTCTTTATTTTTTTCATTACCACGCAATGAGCCTGATGAAGGATAAGAACCACTACCACGATAAGCCAGTTCAACTGCCTGCGGGCCTTTTGCAGCAAGTAATGCATTCCGGTCCACATAATTTGTACTTACATCATCCATATAATCAGTGAAAGTTTTACGGTAACCCAATTCCAGTCCCACACGCATGTCTTCATTCAACGCATATTCAGCGCCAATACCAAAGGGAATGGAAAACTGTGTAAGCTTGTATGATTTTTTACCGGGAATAAAACCCTGCCCTTCTGTACTCAGAGGTTGCAGATAAACACGGTTGCCTGCATTATCAAGCGTGTTGGGTTTAAAATGAAACAAAGCACCGCCTGCAAATAAATATGGCGTCCACCATTTATCATTCAAGCTGAAAATATTGTACTGAGCGCCCAGTTCCCATTCAAATAAGGAAGTCATGAAACTGAAGTTGCGGCTTTTTAAAGATGCACTTTTGTTTTTGGCATCATCTGCACGCAACGATCCAAGGCTGAGGTGTGTACGTAATAATAAATGTTCAGTAAGATCATAACGGGCACCAAGGCTGCCAACGATCTTAGACTGGCTGAATGAAAGACTGTTTTGTTTGAGATCGCCCTGGTAATTAGCAAGGCCAAAGCGAAAAGATAAATGAAAGTTCTGCGCAGATAATGCAAAAGGTAAAAGGAAAAACAGTAAGAGTATATTTTTCATAAACGATTCATTGGATTAACTGTTTCTTTCAAT
>CAMTVU010000015.1:0-98138 GCA_947085245.1 uncultured Chitinophagaceae bacterium
GAAATGCGTTCTGTTGTAAACGCAAAGGGAACTCCTGCACAGATTGCTTTGCTGGGTAAAGAAAGTACCGACTGGCAAGACCAGATTTACCGCAATGCATTTGCCCAGGATTTAAACCTCAGCGCCACCGGTGCTATTGCTGATGGCAAGCTTCCATTCCGCTTATCGGGTGGATACCTAAACCAGGATGGCATTTTAAAAACCGGCAACTTTAAACGTTTAAATGCATCTTTAAATCTCAACCCAAGTTTCTTAAATAATAAGCTGAAAGTTGATCTCAACGTAAAACTGGCAAGAACAACCAATGCGTTTGCCAATGAAGGAGCAATTGGTAATGCCGTTACTTTCGATCCTACAAAACCAATTAACTCCGGCAGCACACGGTATGGCGGATATTGGGAGTGGATTGAAAACTCTACCGGATTACCTCTTCAGTTATCAAACCGTAACCCGGTTGGCTTATTAAACCTGAGAGAAAATAACAGTGAAGTGCTCCGCAGCATTGGTAATATTGCGTTCGATTACCAGGTTCCTTTTATTAAAGGCCTGCGTGCAAACCTTAATCTGGGTTATGATGTATCAAGAGGAAGCGGCACAAACATGGTTTCAGACAGCGCTGCTGATACATATCGCCGTAAAGGGATCAACAATCCTTATAACCAGCAGCGTACAAATAAGTTGATGGATTTTTATTTCAACTATGCTAAAACGTACAAAGAAATCAACAGCCGTGTTGATTTCACCGTGGGTACAGGGTACCAGGATTTTGAGTTCTACAGCTTTAATCACCCCGACAGAAGATACAATGGTGATACAGTTCCCGGTTCAAAACAGGAATTCATTTCACAGAATCCAGGCTTTACATTGATCTCCTATTACGGACGGCTGGTTTATACATTGGCCAATAAATATACAGTTACATTGAACGGCCGTACCGACGGTACTTCTAAATTCAGCAAAGCAAACCGGTGGGGTTTCTTCCCGTCAGCAGCTTTTGCATGGCAGATCAATGAAGAAAACTTTTTGAAAAATTCAAAAGTTGTTTCCAACTTAAAACTGAGAGCGGGGTATGGTGTTACCGGTCAGCAAGATGGTATTCCATTCTATGGCTTTATCCCTGTATATAGTTTAAGTAATAACCAGGCCCAATATCAGTTTGGCAACAGTTTTGTAAACATGCTGAGACCCGGCGCTTACGATGCCGATCTCCGCTGGGAAACAACAACCAACATCAATGCTGCCATTGATTTCGGTTTTATTGAGAACAGGATCAGCGGTACTGTGGAAGGTTTCTTACGCAAAACAGAAGACCTGTTAAGCACAGTTCCTATTCCTGCCGGTTCAAACTTTACCAACCGCTTGTTTACCAACGTAGGTAATATTGAAAGCAAAGGTTTAGAGGTTACATTAAATGCAGTTCCCGTAAAGAACAGAAATGTAGAATGGGATTTTGGCGTAAACTTTACGTATGTTGTTCCAAAGATCACTAAGCTGCTGGTAAACGAAGATCCCAACTTCACAGGTGTGGAAGTAGGTGGCATAGATGGCGGTACAGGTAGTACCATTCAGCGTCATGTTGTTGGCCAGCGCCCTGCTTCATTCTATGTATATAAACAGATCTATGATGCCAACAATAAACCCATTGAAGGTTTATATGAAGACATGAACCGTGATGGCATCATCAACGAAAAAGATTTATACATCTACCAGTCACCCGAAGCCCAGTATTTCCTCGGTATTACTTCCAACGTAACGGTAAAACAATTTACGGCCGGGTTTGTAATGCGTGGCAATATTGGTAATTATATGTATGATAACAACAGCTCAAACAGGGGTGTGTTGCGCTCAATCATCAACCCACTTGGTTTTTTGTCAAACGGTACCAGGGATTATTTGAATACCGGGTTTAAGAACAACCAATATTTTTCTGATTATTATATTCAGAATGCATCTTTCCTGCGTATGGATAATATCAATATCGGTTATGATGCAGGTGAAATTGCAAAGAATGTAAGGTTGCGTATTACAGCAAACGTTCAGAATGCATTTATCATCACAAAATATAAGGGACTTGATCCTGAAATTTCAGGTGGTATTGACAATACAATCTATCCACGCCCACGTACGTATGTACTTGGGTTAAATCTTGATTTTTAAAAAATAAACATCTGCAATATGAAACGTATTTCAGTCTATATAACTTCAATGCTGTTGGGAATGGTATTATTAACTTCCTGTCATAAAGCTCTTGACAGGGAACCACCCAATACATTACCATCATCCAATGTATATGCTACAGAAGCCGGGTATCTCCAGGTGCTTGCAAAAGTTTACGGAAGCATGGCGCTTACAGGTAACCAGGGTCCTGCCGGGGCTGGTGATGTAGCCGGTATTGATGAGGGTACTTCCGATTTTCTCCGTTTGTTCTGGAAAGCTCAGGAATTAAGTACCGATGAAGCTGTTGTTGCCTGGAACGATCCCGGTATCCAGGATTTTCATAACATGAACTGGAGCTCCAGCAACCCCATGCTGAAAGGCTTGTATTACCGTTGTACTTACATTATTACATTGTGTAATGAGTTTATCAGGGAAAGCGCTCCCGATAAAGTAAGCGGCCGTGGTTTATCTGCAGATAATATCAAAAAGATGCGTGCAGAAGCAAGATTTGTTCGTGCCTTTGCTAACTGGGTATTGATGGATTTGTATGCAAACCCGGGCTTTACTACAGAGAACGACCCAATTGGCAAATTCAATCCTCCTCAAACAAACCGTGCACAATTGTTCACGTATATTGAAACAGAATTGAAAGCAATAGAAGGCGATTTGTCAAATGCCCGTGCAGGTGAATATGGCCGTGCTGATAAAGCTGCAGCCTGGTCATTACTGGCACGTATGTATCTCAATGCAAAAGTTTATATTGGTACAGATAAAAACACAGATGCTGTTACCTACTCTAAAAAAGTAATAGACGCAGGTTATGGTTTGCTGAGCGATTACCGTTGGTTATGCCTGGCTGATAATAATGTAAACAATCCTGAATTCATCTTTACATTGAACTACGATGGCATCCGTACCAAAAACTATGGAGGCACTACTTTATTAGTAAATGCTTCTGTTGGCGGCGATATGGACAGAAACGTATCGGGTCTTGGAGGATGGGGCGGTATCCGTGCCACAAAAAATCTTCCCAACCTGTTTCCTGATGTAAATGGTACGGGCGATAAAAGGGCGCAGTTTACAGCAGGCACACAAACTTTAGAGATCAATAATATTTCTGAATTCAAAGACGGTTTGGCCGTGATCAAATACCGTAACCGCACACGCAGCGGAGGCTTTGGCCAGGATCCTGACCGAACATTTTCTGATATAGATTTCCCGGTTTTCCGTTTGGCAGAAATGTATTTGATTTATGCTGAAGCAGTGAAGCGTGGCGGCGCAGGCGGTACCGAACCACAAGCGGTAATTTATTTAAATGCTTTGCGTTCAAGAGCACAGGTTACAGCCGGTAATATTGGCTCTTATACTCTGGATTATGTGCTGGATGAAAGGGCAAGAGAGTTGTATTGGGAAGGGTTTCGCCGCAGCGACCTGATTCGTTATGATCGTTTTGTGGAAGGAACATATTTATGGCCCTGGAAAGGTGGCGTGAAGAATGGAACAGGTGTTGCAGTTACCAGGAAGATCTACCCAATCCCTGATTCAGAGATTGCTGCCAATCCAAAACTTACTCAAAACGCAGGTTATTAATTAAACTTATAAAATAAAAGATATGAAATCATACTTAAACAGGTTTTCACTTCTGCTGGCAATCGTATCTTTCTTTGCCTGCGAGAAAGTAGAAAATAAAATTTCTTACCAGGGAGGGAAAAATCCTACCCTTACAGCCAGCACAGCAGCTGTAAGATTAGAAGCGGGTGAAGAAAGCAATATTGCCATCCGGTTTATTTGGACCAACCCCGAATATCGTTTTACAACCGGCATCAGCTCACAAGATGTGAAATATACTTTGGAAGTTGATACGCTGGGTGGTAATTTCAGCAGCGGTAAAAAATATACAACTGTATTTGCCAAGGATTTATCCAAAACATATACTGTTGGTGAATTGAATGGAATTCTGGGTAATACCATGCTGCTGCAATTACAGCCCCGCAGAAGTTATACATTACAGGCAAGGATAATTTCAAGCCTTGGTATCAACACTGATGCTGTGCCTTTAATTTCCAATGTAATCGTATTTACTGTCAGCCCCTTCACACCTCCTCCAAAAGTTGCCTTGCCTTTTAACAATGAATTATTCATTGTTGGTGGTGCAACACCCGGTGGCTGGAACAATCCGGTGCCAGTGCCTTCACAAAAAATGACCCGGGTATCCCCTACTAAATATGAGATTACAATTGATTTAACAGCCGATTATTATTTATTACTCCCGCAAAATGGAAGTTGGAGTAATAAATATTCAGTAAGGGACAAAAACCTTGCAGGGCTTGGCAACGGAGGAGAGTTTGGATATAATTTTAATGATGATATTCCTGCCCCTTCAACTCCGGGCAAGTATAAACTCACATTTGATTTTCAAATTGGACAATTTACGGCTGTAAAACAATAAAAACCATTACACATGAAACTATTTAATAAAATTAGCTTGTTCATGCTGCTCTTTGTTTTTGCTTTTGCAGCATGTAAAAAAGCCCCCGAACTCAAATATTATAAAGATGGGTCGCCTGTTGTGTTATCAGCTTCGGCAACATCAGTAGCCCCAACTCCTGCTGATTCAGCAAAAGTTATTCTTACGTTGAACTGGACAAGCCCTGCTTATGCAACGGATTCAAATACGTATAAGTACATTCTTGAGCTTGATTCAAGTACGAAGAATTTTTCAAAACCTAATACAGTAATTCTCACAGGCAGTAAAACCCATACCATTACAGGGAAGCAATTGAATAATATGCTGCTTAATTATGGCTTTGCATTGGGTGTTCCTGTTGACCTGGATTTCCGTGTTACTTCTTCTTACGCAAATAACAATGAACAGTATAAGTCAAATACGATAAAAGTGAGAGTAACGCCTTACAATGATCCATCAGTGCTGGTAACGGAAAAAACCTCTGTAACCGGAACTTTGAACACTGCTGCAAATCCCTCAAACAGGTTTACATGGTCTGCCGCATTTAATGGTTACAATGGAGTTGTAACTTATACATTACAGTATGATTCAGCAGGTAAAAACTTCACTTCTCTCACTAACATTGCGGTTGGTAATTCTATTTATCAAAAGCAGCTCAATGAAGGTGAAATGAATGATGCTGCCTTAAATGAAGGAGTAGCAGGTGGTACAACGGGGAAGTTAGATTTTCGTGTTAAAGCAGTAACAGTCCAAGGCGCTGTGTCCTATTCAAACACGGTATCCGTAACAATTGGAACGTATATTCCATTATTACGTTTTTATTTGCCGGGCGGCTACCAGGCAGCAACGGGAAATGGCAACAACTGGGATCCCGGAACTGCACCTGAATTAATCAGGGATCTTCGCCCGGCGGCATTAAATAAATTGTATTATATCTACATTTACTTACCTGCCGGCGCTGAGTTTAAGGTAACACAGGGCCGTAGTTGGGATGTAAACTATGGCGGTACAGGAGGAACATTAGCGCAGAATGGCTCAAATTTCTCTGTAGCCACTTCAGGTATTTACAGAATTTCAATTGACAGAACAGGTCTTCAATATGATATAAGAGAAGGAAGAATGGGCTTTGTAGGTGGTGCAACCGGTGCAGGCTGGACTCCGGCAAATGTATTTCCTAATTACGCAATGGGTTTTGCCGGGAAAAATTTATTTGTTGGACTTACTGATTTCTCAACAGGTGGATGGAAATTGATTGATTTTAATGATTGGAATAATGGAGATATCAATGTTACAAATGCCAGAAGTTACGGATCAACCGGAGGTAGCGGAAGTACAATGGAAGTAAACGGAGCTAATATGCCAGATATTTCAACTGCAGGCAGATACAGAGTTATCTGGGATGGACGTAATGTAGATAATGCTAAATATGAAATGTCACCGGCAACTGAAATGCGAGTTGTAGGGGACGGTATTCAAGGTGTAGCTGCATGGAATCCCGGAGCAAGTCCTCAAATGACTTATATAGGTAGTGGAAAATGGCAGTTAACGCTTACACTCATTGGCGGCAAGGATATTAAATTCCTTGCGGGAAATGATTGGGGTGCGTTTGATTATGAAGATAACAGTGGCGGTAGTAATGCAACAGGTGTGGCAAGAAAAATTAAATGGGAAGGAGGAGATAATTTTAAAACTCCAACTCTGTCTGGCACATATACCATTGTGCTTGATGAACATGCACAAACAGTAACGATTAATTAATAGAATTTTTTAAAACACGATAAAGAATTGCAAGGCATTTTTGCCTTGCAATTCTTTTTTATAGTTGAGCTAAAAGAATCAATAGCTTGGGTAAAAAAAGGGTATATGAAGTTGCTGTAGGTATGCCATACTTTAAACACACTGATGAATTTCATCATTCTCCTGTAGGTATGGCATACCTGTTGGCCTGTCTCAGCTCTTAACTTTAATGAACATTGGCTGGTTACGGAAGAAAAACAGATTACACGCCGGAAAACATAATTCATTTTCTCTTTAAATATCCCTTCAAATACAAGCCCGGCGCTTATTTTCATTACCTTCGTGCCCTTAATTTTCAAGGCTATGGGTTCCTTGCGTGAACAGTTGAATCTGGAGCGGTTGCCGCAGCACATTGCCATCATCATGGATGGAAATGGCCGATGGGCAAAAGAACAGGGGCAAGACAGGCTTTATGGGCATTTCCATGGCGTGGAGAGTGTACGCAATATTGTAGAAGGAAGCGCTGAGCTGGGTATAAAATATTTAACGCTGTATGCTTTCAGTACAGAAAATTGGGATAGGCCCATTGAAGAAGTAACAGGTTTGATGGAGTTGCTGGTAGATACCATCCGTAAGGAAACGGCAACACTGCATAAAAACAACATCAAACTGCATGTAATTGGCGATACCAACATGCTCCCTGATTATGCCAGGAAACAATTGCAGGAAAGCTTAAACGAGCTGAGGAATAACACCGGGCTCAATCTTATAATGGCATTGAGTTACAGCAGCCGCTGGGAAATTGTAAATGCCATTAAGAACATAGCAGCCGATGTAAAGAGTGGTAAACTGGAACCTTTTGAAATTGACCAGGATACCATCAAGGATTATTTAACCACCAGAGAGTTTCCTGATCCGGAGCTGATGATACGAACCAGTGGCGAATACCGAATCAGCAATTTTCTTTTGTACCAGCTGGCTTATGCAGAATTGTATTTTACCAACGTACGCTGGCCCGATTTCAGAAAAGAGAATTTGTATGAAGCAATTCTTGATTTTCAAAAAAGGGAACGCCGCTTTGGCAAAACAGGCGAGCAGGTGGAAACAGAAGAACCCGTAACACAATCTTAAGATACCTGTTAAAGCAGGCATTTTAACAAAGAGTTTCAGTAAAAGCGTTTATTTTGCCGCCCGGCTCAAAAAGGCGTGAGCGGCATTTTTATAACTCAACATACAACTTAACCGTAACTGATTTTTGATGCGTTTGAATAGAAATTTATTACTGCTTTTTATTGTTTGCTTCGGCTTTCAAATAAATCTTTTGGCACAACAGCCCGATACCCTGAAACCCACTTCGGTTGACCCGGAACTGGAAGCTATCTTTAACTCAAAGACCCCGAAGGAATATGTCATTGCAGGCATAACGGTAAGCGGATCCAAAACCTTTGATTCTGCTTTACTTGTTTCCATTACAGGTATTTCCATTGGCGACCGTGTGTACCTGCCGGGTGGCGATCTTTTCAGCAAGGCCATTTCTGCTATCTGGCGGCAGCAATATTTTGATGATGCAGCCATTTACATTACAAGAGTTGATGGGAAAGATATTTATATTGAAATCAGCGTAAGAGAAAGATCCCGTTTGGGTAATTTCTTTTTCAAAGGAGTGAAAAAAACCGAAGAAGATGACCTGAAAGAAAAAATAGGATTATCGCCAAACAAAGTGATTACTGAAAACCTGCGCCGAACAAGTATTGAAAAGATTGAGAAATATTATGTTGAAAAAGGCTTCAGAAAAATTGATGTAAAGATTACCGAAACAAAAAACACAGTCAATCCCAATTTTGTTGATCTTACATTCAATGTTGTAAAAGGACAGAAAGTAAAGATTGATGAAGTATTCATCAGCGGTAATGAAAACGTACCTGATCTCAAACTCAAAAAACAGTTGAAGGGAACCAAAGAACGTTTACGGCTCACCTTACATCCTTCAAAAGAAACACCCATTTATGGTACAAAAGATACCATTACATTCAGGGAATTTATGCATGACAGGGGTTTTTTAGTGCCAAGTAAACTGAGAGATTTTTTAGATCCTTATTTCCGACTCAAATTCTCCGCCGCCAAATTTAACCAGAAAAAATACATTGAAGACAAAGAAAAAATACTGGAATACTATAACTCTTTAGGTTACCGTGATGCCAGTATTGAAAAAGATACTCCTTACTATAACAGTAAAGGAAACCTGATAGTAGAATTGAAAATACAGGAAGGAAGGCAATACTATTTTGGTAATATTTCCTGGAGAGGAAATACAAAGTACAGCGATTCATTATTAACCTCCATCCTGGGCATACGGAAAGGTGAAATCTATAATTTGGAAACGCTCAATAAAAAATTAGGCAAGCAAATGTCTGCCGAAGGTGGCGACATCAGCGGTTTGTACATGGATGACGGCTATCTTTTCTTTCGTGTAGAACCCGTTGAAACAAGCGTATATAACGACACGATTGATTACGAAATCCGTTTGTCTGAAGGGCCACAGGCAACTATCCGTGCAATTAATATTTACGGCAACGATAAAACAAAAGAACATGTGATACGTCGTGAATTGAGAACAATGCCCGGTGAAAAATTCAGCCGCACCGATATGATCCGTTCTATCCGTGAGTTATCTGCATTGAATTATTTCAACCAGGAAAAGATCAATCCCAACCCGGTTCCCAACCCCGATGACGGCACAGTGGATATAAATTATACATTGGAAGAAAAATCAAGCGATCAGCTGGAGTTAAGTGCAGGCTGGGGTGGGTATATAGGTTTAACCGGAACACTTGGTATTACATTCAATAACTTTTCTACTAAAAATATTTTTAAAAAATCGGCATGGCAGCCTTTGCCAAGCGGTGACGGGCAAAAATTATCGTTGCGTGTACAATCGAACGGTCCATCATTCAATTCACAAAACTTTTCATTTACCGAACCCTGGTTGGGAGGCAAGAAAAGAAATAACCTCACCTTAAGTTTGTTCCGCACCAAACTTGCCAATGCATTTGATCCGTTTACAGGATTACCAACCCGTCAAAAGTCACCCACCCAGTATTTAAAAACAACTGGTGTAAGTGTATCATTGGGTAAGCAGTTAAAATGGCCCGATGATTATTTTAATCTGATTACATCTGTTAACTATACACAGTATAGATTAAAAGATTATCCCATTTTTCCTGAACTGGATAGCGGTGTTTCAAACAATTTCAACTTCAGGATTCAGGTAGTGCGTTCAAGTGTTGATCAGCCAACCTTTCCCAGAACAGGTTCCAACTTTTCATTAACCGCAACATTTACCCCGCCCTGGTCTTTGTTCAGAGATGCATCAGCTTACAGCAATCCTGCTGAAAAATATAAATTAGTTGAATATCATAAATGGCGTTTGAATTACGAATGGTTTGTGCCAATTGGCAAGCCGATGGGCGCCGAAAAAAACCGCCAGTTTGTTTTAAAAGCTGCGGCTAAATTCGGATTCCTTGGCAGGTATAATAATACCTTAACCATTTCTCCATTTGAGCGTTTCCAGGTAGGCGATGCAGGTATGCAGAATAACTTTGGAATTATTGGATATGATATCATTGCACACAGAGGATACCCTGTGTATGATAATTCAAATCCCAAGATCAATAATACCAATCAAACATCGGCCAATCAATTCTTTACTATTTTCAATAAGTACACATTGGAAATGCGTTACCCGTTAAGCACCAATCCAAGCAGTACAATTTTTGGATTGGCCTTTTTTGAAGCAGCCAACGGATGGTATGATATTAAGGATTACAATCCATTCAAACTGCGCCGCAGTGCCGGTTTGGGTATGCGTTTCTTTCTGCCAATGTTTGGCTTGCTTGGATTTGATTATGGTGTGGGCTTAGACAGGGCATTCCCCGGAGCAAGGCTGAAAGATATGAGCAAGTTTACCTTTATGCTTGGATTTGAACCGGATTAAAAACTCTTAAAATAAACCTGACATGAAAAAACTTTTTTTCCTTGCCGTTCTCCTGTCTGTATTTACATTCAATGTAAATGCACAACGGTATGCCATTATTGATACCAAGTATATCCTGGAAAAAATTCCCGAGTATAAAGATGCTAATAAAAAACTGGAAGAGATGGCCGATGCCTGGCAAAAAGAGCTTGATCTGATGCAGGCCGACCTGGATAAAATGTACCGCCAGTTAGATGCAGAAAGAGTTATGCTTACCCCCGAACTGATGAAAAAAAGGGAAGACGAAATTTTTAATAAAGAAAAACAGGTTCGTGACCTGCAGCGGAAACGTTTTGGCTTTGAGGGGGATTACTTCCGTAAAAAACAGGAACTGGTGAAACCCATACAGGACAAGGTGTATAACGCCGTTCAAAAGCTGGCTACCGAAAGATTATATGATTTCATTTTGGATAAAAGTGAAGGAATTACCGTTATATTTGCCGACCCAAAACTGGACAAAAGCGACGATGTGCTGAAAATATTAGGTGTTAAACTTTAATAAAAGCCATTTGTGTTTGCAACCAAAAAGGGAAGTAAGTACACTTAAATTAAAACAAACCGATTTAAAATGAAAAGAGTTATTGTTCTTGCAGTTATAGCAATGATGGTTAGCGCTGTAACAGTAAATGCTCAAAAGATGGGCCACATCAATGCAGGCGAATTGATGAGCGTAATGCCTGAAACAAAAAAAGCACAGGAGAAAATGCAGAAGCTTCAGGATTCCCTGAATATGGTGTATGCAGAAATGATCCGTGAGTACAATGAAAAAGACAGCATCATCCGTGTTGATTCTTCAAAATGGACACAGGCTAAAAAAGACATCAAGTTCAGTGAATATCAGAAACTGGCTGAAGATGTTCAGCAATTCTCAACCAAAGCACAACAATGGTTGCAGGCAAAAGAGCAAGAGGTTTATGCCCCTGTACAAAAAATTGCCATAGATGCCATACAGGCGGTTGCAAAAGCAAATGGGTATGCTTATGTATTTACAAAAGACGCTTTATTAGTTTCTCCACCTGCGGATGATTTACTTCCATTGGTAAAGAAGTATCTGAAAATTCCTGAAACCGCACCAGCGAAATAAATAAAATATTTGATTGATACGAATCCTCCGCACCAGCGGGGGATTTTTTTGTACTCACCGTTTATTGCGAAGCTTCTTTGCGTGAGTGCTTTTATCCCTATTAAATGTAACTAAAGGCCATTTTTAAAAATAAAGAGCGAAGTAGTACTTTGCAGTTATGCAAACAGGACCTATCGGCATATTTGATTCGGGCTATGGCGGATTAACAGTGATGAAGGAAATTGTTCATCAGTTACCTGCTTATGATTATATCTACCTTGGCGATAATGCCCGTGCACCTTATGGTACCCGAAGTTTTGAAACGGTGTACCGCTACACACTGGAATGTGTAGAATGGTTTTTTAAGCAAGGCTGCCCGTTGGTGATCCTTGCATGCAATACAGCATCAGCAAAGGCATTAAGAACTATTCAACAGAAGGATCTGCAAAAACGGAATCCAAATAACAGGGTACTTGGTGTCATTCGCCCAACAGCTGAAGTGATAGGGCAATACAGTCAATCAAAACAAGTAGGCGTATTGGCAACGGCAGGTACCGTTCAATCCAATTCTTACGAAATTGAAATCAATAAATTTTATCCTGATGTAAACGTCTTTCAACAGGCATGCCCTATGTGGGTTCCTTTAATTGAGAATAATGAACATGAAGGTAACGGTGCTGATTATTTTGTAAAACAGTGTGTGGATGAACTGATGAAGAAAAATGATAAAATTGATACCGTGTTGCTGGGCTGCACGCATTATCCATTGCTGAGTAAAAAAATACAGCAGCATCTGCCTGTTGGGGTTCAACTGCTTTCGCAGGGAAAAATTGTGGCAGAAAGTTTAGCAGATTATCTGAAACGACATCCTGAAATGGAAACACGGTTGTCTAAGAATGCAAGCAGACATTTTTTTACTACCGATTCAGCAGCCGATTTTAATAACCATGCCTGTTTATTTTATGGAGAAGTGGTTAAGGCAGTACATGTGGAGTTAGAGAGTTGATTAACTTCTCCTCCCTGATGGGGCTTTTACACCCTGAAGAAAAACCTCCTGGGTTTACAGAGGCTATTTGCAAATAATTGGGCAAGTTGATAATCCCGGAGGTTTAAGGTTCAAATTTTCTTCTCGCAAAGCCCTCAATTCAGGACGTTTTCCCCTACCTTTGCCGTCCTTTCACAAACAGCGGGAAGTGGTGTTCTCACTGGGTGTTTTGAAATTTCCGGTTTCTCCCGGATATTATTAAAGAAGTAAAAAAGAAAACAATGCCAGGAAAAAAACGTACATACCAACCATCGAAGCGTCGCAGAAAAACCACACACGGTTTTCGTAAGCGTATGCAGGATGCTAATGGCCGCAAGGTATTAAACAGCCGCCGTGCAAAAGGTCGTCATAAGGTTTCAGTAAGTGATGAGCGTGGCGCTAAGAAATAAGAATTCTCTTATTTAAAATATTCTGAGTCCCGACATTTACAGTCGGGACTTTTTTATTTTTACAGAATTGGAACAAAAACAACGATACACACTTGGCCGCAATGAAAGGCTCAAAAGCCGTAAGCAAATTGAACGCCTGTTCAAAGAAGGAAAAACATTTTCTGTTCCTCCGCTGCGGGTATATTTTTCGCTTGATAAAGCTACAACTGAAGAGGAATTACTTTTTCCTTTACATTTTGGTGTTGGTGTAAGCACCAGAAATTTTAAAAAAGCGGTTGACCGTAACCGGGTGAAACGTTTGCTGAGAGAAGCTTATCGGGTACAAAAAAATGCATTGAAAGATAAAGTAAAAGTGAAGAAGTTAACCCTGAACTTGTTTTTCATTTTTACAGGGAAGGAGCTGCCTGCTTATGATCTTGTTTATGAAAAGGTAGCTGTAGCTTTGCAGAAGTTATTAAAAATTACTGATGAAGTTACTGAAGCAGATTCTTAGTTTTCCTTTTATTGTATTGATAAAGTTCTATCAGTATGTCATCAGCCCGGCAATTGGTCCCAAGTGCCGCTATACGCCTACCTGCAGTAATTATTCATTGGAAGCGTTTAAAAAATATGGCCCTGTCAAGGGTTTTTGGCTGAGTTTAAAACGCATCAGTAAATGTCATCCCTGGGGAGGAAGTGGTTACGACCCGGTTCCGCCCCCTAACCCCCTGAAGGGGGAATCAAAAACGCCTCATTAAATTTTTTTGCAGTTTAAAACAGGAATGACATCACCGCTTCATCAATAAACTGATCTTTACTTTTTAAGTAAGTATATTTTTTCAATACACCTTCATGATGAAAGCCTGCTTTGAGATAAAGCTGAATTGCTTTTTCATTACTGGTTGCAACCGTTAACTCAATCCGCAGAAAACCGTTTTGCTTTGCATAGGTTTTTATTTCTTCCATCATTAGTAAACCATAACCTTTGCCTGATTGCTCAGGATCAATGGCAAGTCCGCCGAGATAAACAATATGTTTGTTACGATAATGCTGCGGTACAAGTTTAAACATGCCAACAGGTTCTTCGCCGTGTTCAAAAATATACAATAACCCTTTGTGTTCAAGTTCGTCGAAAACAGAACGGAAATTTTCAGGATTCATTAATTCATACAATAAAAAAGGATTTACCTGCGGATGCATATACAGGTAGTACAAAAAATCAAAATCGGCTTGTGTTGCTTTCCGTATCATTTTGTTCGAATGAGGGATCTAAATTACTTACTTTGCTTTTTATAATGTATAAATAATGGCAAAAGAAAAACTGCGCTGCAGATGGTGTTTAAAAGATGAATTGTATAAAAATTATCATGATGAAGAATGGGGGACTCCGCAAAGAAATCGTCTTTGTTTTTCTAAAAATGATTCGTCTGTATTCAGTTCATTATTCAAGCTAATAATCAATCTAAGCACTAAATCTGTTGGAGTTCTTGAAAGTAGTTCCTCGTAAGATTCTTTAGGCTTACCAAACAAATCATTATACCCCGGAAGAACAATTAATTGCATATTAGTTTAGCCATTTAAATAAAAGCAATCCTTTCTCTATAAAATATTATCAAGTAAATTTAGTCTTTCCCTTAAAACAACCTCCCCTGCTGCCCCGGCCTCCTGAAAATACTTGTATCCAAACTCCACTCTTCAGCATTCATACCATAAAGCTTTCCGTATTTTTTATATTGCTGTGCCACCATCTGTGCAATGTTTCCTTCGCCACGCATGCGTACTCCCCAGCGGGTATCATTTACTTTTCCATTGTGACTTTGTTCTACCAGGTGCCACACTTTATCTGCACGGTCGGGAAAGTTTTTATACAACCAGTCATGAAACAATAATTTAATGGCGCCATTTAAACGAATGAATGTATAAGCTGTAAAGGTTGCACCATTATCTCTTGCTGCTTTCATGATGCGTTGCATTTCATGTTCATTCAGTCCCGGTATCATGGGCCCCATCATAATACCCATACGCACACCGGCACTGCTGAGTTCATTGATCACTTTTAATTTTTGCTTCGCCGTTGTTGTTCTTGGTTCCATCACCCTTCTTAAATCTTCATTGAACGATGTAATTGATACCATGGCTGACACAATATTCTTCTTCCCCATTTCCTGCAGTACATCTTTGTCTTTCAATATCCATGAATTTTTGGTGAGGATACCAACCGGCTGATTGAATTCATTACATACTTCCAGCAAGCCCCTTGTTAAACGGAATTTCTGTTCAGCCGGTTGATAGCAATCAGTATTGCCGCTTAGCATGATGGGTGTGGCATTCCACTTGGGATGCATTAAAAATTTACGCAGCAGTTGCGGTGCATTTTTCTTTACCAATATCTTCTGCTCAAAATCAACTCCTGCACTGTAGCCCCAGTACTCATGCACATTACGGGCATAGCAGTAAATGCATCCGTGTTCGCAACCGGCATAAGGATTCATGCTGTAGCTCATTCCTACATCGGGGCTTTCCACTTTGTTGACAATGGTTTTTGGATGCACTTCAATGTATTGCGTTTTGAGATTGGTTTCTTCCCAATCATCAATGCCCTCAATGTGTTCTTTGGTTGATTCATTTTTTTGAAAACGATTCTTTGTGTTGAATTGTGCTCCACGGCCTTTCAAATACTGTGTATTTTCATCGTCTTCTTTTTGGGGTTGTACTTTAAAGTGATCCTGTTGGAGTTGGTTATTGCTCATAAAAAAATTTGTTTGCCACTGATTACACGAATTTTCACGAAGAATTTGTTTGCAGCAAAATGTTGAATAGAATTACCGAACCCTGAAGAGTGCGACGCAACAGTTGTTTAATAGTTGCAATGACGATGACTACACAAATATCATCTTTACAATCCCTTAAATCCCATTAATCATGGTTCAGACAAATAACTCACCCTGCTTAGTTGTTACGGGTAAGTTTTGAAATTCAAACCGCTGTACAATCTGGTATTTCATTTCACCAACAGGTCGTTTTAACAACAACATTCCATCCGCAATAAATCGTCCGGTGAAATGTTTGTGACTGTACTCCAGCCACCCTTTTTCATATTGCCAGGGTTGCAGTTTTCCTGCAATGGTTATATAGGGTTCAAGAATGAAATGCGGCTTGTTGTCATCGTTCAGCTTCATGAGCCGTTGTGCTTCGCTGCGGATTTCTTTTACCAGTGCTTGAACAGGAACCTTACTCACCACATTGATATAAATGGTATGACTTGGAAAACTTCCATAATCTCTCAACTCTACTTTGATGGGGTGAAAACCCATGGCAATCATTTTTAAGCGATTGGCCAACCGTTCTTCCATCATTTCATACTGCAGAAAATTAACCAGCGTTATGTGTGGCTTTCCGCCAATGGCTGTTGATGATTTGTACGCATCATAAAAGTCCTGTTTCACTTTCATGATTTTGTTCCGCAATTCTTCATGCGGATTGAGTACAAGCAGGTACTCATACACCCGGTAGCCGGGCATAGGAGCCTCACCCTCGTTCCCTCTCCCAAAGAGAGGGAGGCCATGCGCTTGATCAAGTTTCATCTTTTGTATTTAAGCATTTCAACAATAAAAACTCTATTCAGCATTTATAAAACAGTTATGATACCAGTTCTTTTTTTATACCCCTCTTTTTTGTTTCACACTCGTACTGCAATAACCTCTGCAACAGGTTAAAAACATTTCAAAATTAATTCCCCAAAATCTTAGCACTAAATTACTAATTTATTTAGCTTTACAAAAACTCTTTTTTATGGAAGGGGAACAATTTTTCGGCGCTGCTTATAAAGGCAGCAAAAGTTTTTCGCAGCAGGAAGTAAAAACAGCCAATGCTACGGGCTTTGGCGCTGCTGCAGATGATTATATGGAGCGTGGCATTGACCTTAATGAACAACTCATCAAAAACAAACTGGCAACTTTTTTCTTTCGCATGAAAGGTGATGCCATGAAAGAAGCCGGCATTTTTGACGGTGATATACTGATCGTTGACCGCTCGTTAAAGCTGGCCAGTGGAAAAATTATTGTAGCCGTGTTGAATGGCGAACTGCTGGTGCGGCGGTTTCATAAAAATTTTTCATCGGCATTTTTAATACCGGAAAATCCGAGATACAAAGCCATTAACTTATCTGAGTTCAGTGATTTTGCATTGTGGGGAGTGGTGGTTTATTCTATTCATACTCTGGGCTGAAGCCCAGGGCAAGTCATGAAGCCCAGGGCAAGTCATGAAGCCCAGGGCAAGTCATGAAGCCCAGGGTAAGTCATGAGGCTCAGCAAGTCATGAAGCTTAGAGCAAGTCATAAGGTCATAAAAATCATTACACTCAAAACAAATCATAAAACTCAGAGCAAGCTATGAAGTACAGACTCAATCTTAACTTGCTCCAGCCTTCAGGCCGGAGATAAATGATAATTAAACCTACCGGGCTTTAGCCCGCATTATAATTATGAAAGCTATTATTGATTGTAACAATTTTTACTGTTCCTGCGAACGCTTATTCAAACCGCACCTGGATAAGAAGCCCGTTGTTGTACTCAGCAATAATGATGGTTGCATCATTTCAAGAAGTGATGAGGCAAAGGAATTGGGTGTTGAAATGGCCGGGCCCTATTTCATGGCCAAACCATTGATTCAAAAACATGGAGTATCTGTTTTTTCAAGCAACTATAATTTATATGGTGATCTGAGCTGGCGGGTAATGGAAACACTACGCATCATGTTGGGTACAAAAAATGTAGAAGTATATTCTGTTGATGAAGCTTTTCTGGATCTCAGCATTTTCCCTGTACATGAACTGCAACGCATTGCTGAAGAAATAAGAGAAACAGTGGAACAATGGACCGGCATTAAAGTTTCAATTGGTGCAGCGCCAACCAAAGTATTAGCCAAGCTGGCCAATCGCTTATCAAAAAAAAATAAAGAAAAAACAGGATGTGTGATGGTGCTGGACACAGAAGAAAAAATTGCTGAAGCATTGGAGAAAACACCTGTTGGAGATATTTGGGGTGTTGGTTACCAGTACGCAAAAAAACTAAAAGAACAATGGTTCATTGATGATGCATTGCAGTTAAGTAAAATGAGTGAAGAATTTGCAAGAATGCATTTGGGCGGAGTGGTAGGCGCAAGGCTCATGAGGGAACTAAAAGGTATTCCATCAAAAGAAATGGAGGATGAACTGGTAAATAAAAAAATGATCGCTACCACCAGAATGTTCGGCAGCCCGGTAAGTGATATCAATGATATTAAAGAGGCCGTTGCTACCTATACTTCAAGGGCAGCCGAAAAATTAAGAAGGCAGCACAGCGCTGCAAAAGTGATCAGTGTTTTTGTGGTAACCAAGGAACAGGATTACAGCCAGGGGTTTAACAGGGGCGGAACCCTCAGCACTTATATCATATTACCCGTTGCAACATCGTTCACCAATGAATTGATTAAACCGGCTGTGCAATTGGTAAATCAATTGTACAAGAAAGGACAATCGTACAAAAAAGCAGGTGTGATGTTGAGCGGTATTGTTCCTGATCAATCCATCCAGGGAAATTTATTTTTACCGGAGGTAAAAAATAATGGCCGCATGCTGATGGATATGATTGATAATATCAATTTCAGCCAGCGGGATGATGTATTGAAGTTTGCAGCAAGTGGTACAACAAGAGACTGGAAGATGAGACAGGAATTAAGAAGCGGACGATACACAACAAGATGGGAAGAATTGTTTGAGGTGAAATAGTTTATCCGCCAAACAAGCCTTTCTGCCTCCCTGCATCATTGATAAACTTCGGCTTTACCAGGTTCAAACCAATTTCTTTATTCATCTTATCAACCAGGTAAATAATTAACCAGGGGATGTTGTTCAATTCATATTCCGGCACACGGCCAAATTCCATAATACTACTTTATCTCCATTTAAATATCCTGCAGCAAATGTGCAATCAATGCAGTCCATCCTGTTTGGTGATTGGCGCCCAATCCTTTGCCGCTATCACCATGAAAATATTCATAAAATAAAAGCAAATGTTCATTACCAGGTTGTTTGTAAAACCAATTGTATTGTTCAAAGCTTTTACGTTCTCCCTGTTCATTTTTTGTAAATAAATCAATAATACGTTCTGATAATTTTTCTGCAACCTGTTTTAAATTCAATTGTGTTCCCGATCCTTTTGGATATTCCACCAATAAACTATCGCCATAAAATTCACCAAAGCGTTTAATAGATTGAATGGTTAAAAAATTCAGCGGCATCCACACCGGCCCACGCCAGTTACTGTTGCCGCCAAACATATCCGATGTTGAATCGCCGGGATCATATTGAATGGAATAAGTATGACCTTCCAGTTCAACAGAGTATGGATTTGCCTTATGATCTTTTGACATTGCACGGATACCACCTGCTGATAAAAACTCATCCTCATCCAATAAACGGCTGAGGATAGCAATCAACTTTTCTCTTGGCACAAGCGATAATAATATTTCTTCACTGTCGCTTTTTTCTTCATTGGGCCAGAAACGGTTATTGGCTTTCCGGTAGTTTTCAAACCATGAAATGCGTTTATTAAAATCTCTCAATTTGCTTAACGCATTTTTATGTATGGTTGAAACTGCAAATAAACTGGTGAGCCCCACTGCCGATTTTATACGCAACGGCAAATTTGTTCCATCATGCAAACACAGTACATCATAATAAAATTTATCCTCTTCATTCCATAAATGATGGCTGTTCAATGCTTCCGCAATCAATACAAAATGTTCAAAGAAACGGGTGGCTGTATCTTCAAACGCATCATCATGCATGGCTATCTCCACAGCAATATCCATCATGTTCAATGCATACATGCCCATCCATGAAGTACCATCGGCCTGTTCCAATTGCATATTACCGGGTATGTGATGGCTGCGGTTAAATACACCAATATTATCCAATCCCAAAAATCCTCCCTGGAACAAATTGTTTCCCTTTTCATCTTTCCGGTTAATCCACCATGTGAAATTGATGATAAGCTTTTGAAATATTTTTTTCAAAAACTGAACATCGCCTTTTCCTGTTTTTTTCTTTTCAATATTATACACCCACCATGCGGCCATAGCATGCACCGGTGGATTTACATCACCAAAATTCCATTCATAAGCAGGTAACTGTCCATCGGGTTTCATATACCATTCCCGCATGATGAGCAATAGCTGATGCTTGGCAAACACAGGATCAACAGCCGCCATTGAAATACATTGAAAGGCAAGATCCCATGCTGCATACCAGGGATACTCCCATTTATCGGGCATACAAATGACATCTGAATTTTTTAAATGCTTCCAGTCGCTGTTGCGGCCATATTTCTTTCCATCATTTACGGGAGTAATGCCATCACTTGAACCAATCCATTTCTCTGTATCAAATGAATAAAATTGTTTGCTCCATAACAAACCTGCGTATGCCTGCCGTGAAATATTTTTTTGCTCAGGAGTTAATGTACCGGGTATGATGGTTTCATAAAACTCATCTGCTTCTTTTTTTCGCTGTGTAAACAAATGTTGAAATCCTTCGGTAAACGCATGGTCTGTATAGGCGCTGGATAATCGGCAATAAATGGTTTTAGTTTCATGTGCCCTGAGGCTGAGTTGATACACAGGCGAACATTTTGTTCCTGTTTTTCTTTCTCTTAATTTTTTCTTATGCCGTTTATGAATTACTGCATCATGAAAGGCATCTTTTACAAAGATGGATTTATTTGGCTGGCCATTTAGTTTCTCTGTATTGGTTTCATTTTCTGTAAACCACAAGTCATCCGCATCAGAAAAATAAAAATAATAATCACCCAGCCGGTAATGCCATGCATGCACGCAGGAATCATTTACATATTCCACAACCGGTTTTATTTCTTTTGCATCATGGCTCCATTTGTTGGCAAACCATAAAGTTGGCAACACAGTAATATCAGCTGCCCGATGATACCGGTTGGTAATATCAATTTTAATGAAAAGGTCTGTTGCGTGTTGCTTGGCATAAGTTGTAAGTACATCAAAATAATGATTGTTCTTAAACGCTGCTGTATCTAAAATTTCAAACTCAGGTTCATCCCGGTTTCGCTTGTGGTTTTCTTCATACAGTTTTTTATATGGAAAAGCGCTTTGCGGATATTTATATAAATATTCCATGTGGTAATGCGATGGCACATTGTCCAGGTAGTAATACAGTTCTTTTACATCTTCACCATGATTGCCGGCATAGTTGCCCAAACCAAATAAGCGTTCTTTAAGAATGGCATCTTTGCCATTCCATAAGGCAACTCCAAAACACAGGTTCTGAAAATAATCAGAGATGCCCGCCAATCCGTCTTCGCCCCATAAATAACTGCGGAAATGTGAATCCTCAAACGGGAAATAGCCCCATGCATCGCCATGCGGACCGTAATCTTCCCTCACTGTTCCCCACTGGCGTTCGCTGAGGTAAGGGCCCCAGCGCTCAAGCGGAACTGATTTATTTTTATTTTCTGATAGTCGTTGATGTTCTGCTGTCATAACAAATCTTTTTTCAGATATCAACTTAATACGATATCTGCATTACGTTGCAAGAGAAGTACATGAATTTCAAAAGAAGTATGAAACCCAGCATACCTAACTTACATTGCAATAAGCAACACAAAAAAACAATTTTGTTTATGGGAGCAACCGTTTACAATAAGTCTTATTCACAGGTTTTTGCAGGAGGCAAAGCAGGTATGAAGTTACAGGTATTTTTTGTGTAGCTGATAGAGCACTTTTGAAGCGGCAGGTGTCATCCCTTTTGTTGTATCCATTAAAAAGTGCCGTTTGAAACCAAGAATAGCTGCACTGGAATCTTTTATATCGTATCCTACAATACGTATGGCCGTTAAATAATCAAAGCTGGCAGGTACTGTTACATTGGTTGTATCGCCCCACCATAAACCAAAACCTTTTTCACTTAATGTATTCCATGGAAACCTCCAGTTAGGATCATTTTTTCTTGTGGGTGCAATATCACCATGACCAATAAAATTTGCCGCCGGAATGCTGAATGTTTTTTTCAACCGTTCCAGTAACATCAGCAAACTGTTTACCTGTTTTTCATCAAATGATTCAAAGCCGTTGTTATCTAACTCAATTCCAATGCTGCTTGAATTGATATCGGTTGAATTTCCCCACCTGCTCACTCCTGCATGATGCGCCCGTAAATAATCATTCAGCATGTGATACACTGTTCCATCTTTGCAAATCACATAATGGGCACTCACCTGTGTACGTGGCAGGGTAAAAGTTTTCAGTGTTTGATCACAACTGTTTTGTGCGGTATGATGGATGATTACAAAGTTGGGCCGTCGCATGCTGAGGTTGGTTGTTCCAACAAATAGAGCCATGCCTGCCGAATCTTTTAACGGATACTGACCCAGAAGTTTTGCAAATCCTTTTGTTTGTTTTTTATAACTGCGGTTGGTTGCCCGGTAGGGATTTTGTGAGCAGGCTGCCAAAAGAGGTAAAAAGAATATCCAGTTTTTCCAATTCATACTTCCATAAATGAACCTGAAAAGTAAGAATTGTTTTTGAAGTTCTTTTCACTGCCTTTGATCATTGCTGCCGCTGTCCAAAATCATAGAAAAAAAGAAAGAATCAATTTACCTTTTCCCTGGTTATTTTATTCACTTAAATTTTTTGATATGAAATGTCCATCCCGCCAAAAAGGCGGGACAAACCGGGCTGATTATTTTCACATGGACATACTATCCCGAAAAAATAGGGACTGGTTGTGGCCAAAAAACAATAAAAATAAACACATGAAAAAATATTTAAGTCTGTTTCTGGTTTTCTTTATTACGGCTACCTACGGCCAGCAATGGACAAAGCAATATGATTTTGTGGATGATTATGCATTTGGACTTGCAAAAGTGGGCAAAGCCAATAAATATGGTTATGCAAATAATAAAGGTGAATTGATTGTTGCATTAATTTATGATGAAGCAACGGCTTTCAGAGAAGGCAAAGCTGCGGTTCGCTCAGGTGATAAATGGGGTTATATTGACAGCACGGGTAAAGTAGTTGAAGAACCAAAGTATGAAGACGCCGGTTGCTTTCGTGACAGTTTAGCAGTTGTAAGAAAGAATGATAAGTATGGTTATATTAATCACAATTTCATACTTGTAATTCCTTATCAATATGAATCTGCCCGTGGATTTTCTGAAGGCCTTGCGCCTGTTTCAAACAGCAAGGGTTTATGGGGATACATCAACAAAAAAGGAAATATTGCATTAAGCTATCAATTCAACTTTGCCGATTTTTTTATTGATGGCAAAGCCAGGGTAATGAAAGATGGAAAAATGATAATGATTGATAAGCAGGGTAAAGAAGTAAAAGAAGAGGAATAATATTCAGTCCTTTATAAATAAAAATGGTATTACATATTTCGCCTGTACTGCCCACCCACTTCATACAATGCATGTGTAATTTGTCCGAGTGAACAATATTTTGCTGCTTCCATCAATTGTGCGAAAATGTTTTCATTTCTAACAGCTACTTCTTTTAATTTTCTCAGTTCATCAGCACTTCTGTTTTCATTCCGTTTCCAGAACGCCTGCAGATTATTCACCTGTTCTTCTTTTTCTTCTGTGGTGCTGCGTATCACCTCCTGTGGCAAAATGGTAGGGCTTCCATTTTTACTTAAGAATGTATTTACACCAATCAATGGCAATTCGCCTGTATGTTTTTGATGTTCGTAGTACAAACTCTCTTCTTGTATTTTATTCCGCTGATACATGCGTTCCATAGAACCCAGCACACCGCCACGTTCAGTAATGCGGTTAAATTCATTCATTACAGCCTCTTCAACAAGATCGGTTAACTCTTCTGTTAAGAAAGAACCCTGGTTTGGATTTTCATTCTTTGCAGTTCCCAGTTCCTTGTTAATTATAAGTTGAATAGCCATTGCTCTTCTTACACTTTCTTCTGTTGGTGTGGTTATCGCTTCATCATAGGCATTGGTGTGAAGTGAATTGCAATTATCATAAATAGCATAAAGTGCTTGCAACGTAGTCCGGATGTCATTGAAATCAATTTCCTGTGCATGCAATGAACGCCCACTTGTTTGAATATGATATTTCAACATCTGGCTTCTTTTGTTTGCTTTGTACTTATACCTCATTGCCTTTGCCCAGATCTTTCTTGCTACACGTCCAATAACACTGTACTCAGGATCCATTCCATTGCTGAAGAAGAAAGAAAGATTAGGAGCAAAGTCATCAATACGCATACCCCTGCTTAAATAATACTCAACATAAGTAAATCCATTTGCCAATGTAAAGGCTAATTGTGTGATGGGATTTGCACCTGCTTCAGCAATATGATAACCGCTGATGCTTACACTGTAAAAGTTGCGTATGTTCTGCTGAATAAAATATTCCTGTACATCGCCCATCAGTTTCAATGCAAACTCTGTTGAGAAGATGCATGTATTTTGCGCCTGATCTTCTTTTAAAATATCGGCCTGTACGGTTCCCCTCACCTGTTGCAATGCGGTTTGTTTACATTGCTCATAAATTTCTGTTGGTAAAACTTCATCCCCACTTAATCCAAGTAATCGCAGGCCAAGTCCGTTGTTACCGGAAGGTAATTCACCAGGTGACGAAGTATTATTGTATGCAGGTTTTGCAGTAGTAGTAAATTTCTTTTCATAAGCCGTATTCACCATTGACCATTCACCATTCGCCTCAATCCACTTCTCACATTGCTGATCAATGGCTGCATTCATAAAGAAAGCCAATAACATAGGAGCAGGCCCGTTGATGGTCATGCTCACACTTGTTTTAGGATCACACAAATCAAAACCGCTGTATAATTTTTTTGCATCATCAACTGTTGCAATACTTACACCACTATTACCAACCTTACCATAAATATCAGGACGGGGAGCAGGGTCTTCGCCATACAAAGTCACACTGTCAAATGCAGTAGATAAACGAATAGCTGGCTGATCTAACGAAACATAATGAAAGCGTTTGTTGGTTCTTTCAGGGCCACCTTCGCCTGCAAACATTCTTGTGGGATCTTCACCTTCACGCTTTAAGGGAAACACACCTGCAGTAAAAGGAAAACTGCCGGGCACATTTTCCTGAGCCTGCCATTTTAATAAGTCGCCCCAATCTTTATATTTCGGCAACACAACTTTCGGAATTCTTGTGCCACTTAAGCTTTTGCCTGACATGGGTTGTTTAATAATCTTATCTCTTACTTTATATTCATAAAATTCCTGTTGATAGGCTTTTACTTTTTCTGGCCAATGTGAAATAAGTTTTTTTGCAACGGGTGTTTGCTGATCAGAATAAAATTGAATTTGTTTGTTGATGGTTTCAATAACCGCTGACGGGGCATTAGCCGCCGCCAGGGTTTCTTTAGCACCCTGTAACTGATACAACTTTGAAGCGATTGCTGATTGATCAATAACCAGTTGATTGTAATCTTTAACTGCATCTGCAATTTCACTTAAGTAACGAACTCTTGCTGGAGGAATGATCAATGATTTACTAACTGTATCCCGGTGAATGAAGTGATCTACAGTTCCAAACTTCACCTTTGTTTTTGTTTCAACAGCATGAATGATTTTTTCAAACAATTCATTTACACCTGCATCATTAAATTGTGAAGCAATTGTTCCAATAATTGGCAACTCTTCATCCTTAGCCATAAACAGTTGATGATTACGTTTGTATTGTTTACGTACATCTGCCAATGCATCTAAAGCACCTGCTTTATCAAATTTGTTAATGGCAATTACATCTGCATAATCCAGCATGTTGATCTTTTCCAATTGTGAGGCAGCACCATATTCAGGAGTCATTACATACAAACTCACATCGCAATAATCAAGGATGGAAGCATCACTTTGCCCAACACCGGCACTTTCAAGTATAATAAAATCAAACCCTGCTTCTTTGCAAATGCTGATAGCTTCCTGTACATGCGGGCTTAAAGCTTTATCGCTTTCCCTTGTTGCCAGGCTTCGCATATAAGCTCTGGAATTAGAGATTGAGTTCATACGGATGCGATCGCCTAACAAAGCTCCGCCTGTTTTCTTTTTGGATGGATCAACAGAAATAACAGCTATCGTTTTATCAGCAAACGTATTTAAATAACGGCGAACGATTTCATCTGTAACTGATGATTTACCTGCGCCCCCTGTACCTGTAATACCTAAAACGGGAATTGGGGTATTGGGAATTTGGAATTTGGAATTTGGAATGCCGCTTTCTGCATTGGTAATTTTTCTTGCAATCTTTCTTACATCTTTCACTTCACCAAGAGTCATTTGGTTTGTATACTCCCCTGTTCCATTAAGTGAAACATCACATTGTTTAATCACATCTTCTATCATCCCTTCCAAACCCATATGCCTTCCATCATCAGGAGAATAAATCCGGGTGATGCCATATTGATGCAGTTCCTTAATTTCTGTTGGAAGAATAGTGCCGCCACCTCCGCCAAAAATTTTGATATGACCACAGCCATTTTCTTCCAGCAAATCTTTCATGTATTTGAAAAACTCCACATGCCCGCCCTGGTAACTGGTAATGGCAATCCCCTGTGAATCTTCTTCAATGGCACATTCTACAATTTCATGTACACTGCGGTTATGGCCGAGGTGAATAATCTCCGCTCCTTTGCTCTGCATAATGCGGCGCATGATATTAATGGCAGCATCATGACCATCAAACAAAGAAGCTGCGGTAACAATCCGGACTTTATGGGAAGGAGTATAACTCATATTCAAACATCAGTTTGGGAATTGTTCAAAGGTACAATATGAGTTACAAAGGCGAATGATTGTTAGCTGGCAGGGGCAATAATTATAAAGCCCATTTTCAGAGGCTTTGCGCTTTTTGATCAATGGTCCCTGCGGGCAAGGTAGATAAGTATGTATTGTACCAAGGTTACAATGGAAGCCAAAGCCGCAACTACGTAGGTTGTAGCCGCCCACTTAAGGGCATCTTTGGCGCCGGGATATTCCTGATTGCTGGTTACATTGGTATGATTGAGCCAGGCAAGCGCCCGGTTACTGGCATCAAATTCCACGGGCAGAGTTATAAGTGAAAAAACGGTTGTGGCGGCAAAAAGCATGATTCCTATTAATAAAACCGTTGGGTTTCCGCCCCCAAAACCCAGAATGCCCACTCCAATTGCCAGTATCCATTGGGAAAGGGTGGTACTTACCTGCACTACAGGTACAAGCCGGGATCTGAGCATGAGCCATTGATAAGCGGTTGCATGTTGTACAGCATGTCCGCATTCATGGGCCGCTACTGCTGCCGCCGCTATGGAGTTGCTATTATATACATCGGGGCTCAGATTTACAGTTTTATTGGCAGGGTTGTAATGATCGCTCAGAAAGCCATCCACTGAAACCACTTTTACGTCATAAATACCATTTTCCCTGAGCATTTTTTCGGCCACTTCCTTGCCTGTTAATCCGCTCTGAAGCGGTTGTTTTCCGTACAGCCTGAACTTGCTTTTTAACCGCATCTGAACCAAAAAACCGATCCCCATAAAAAGGAGTGAAACAATTAATATTCCGGGTGTCATTTTTCTATTATTTTGTAACAAAATACTCATCAAATTAGTTTCCAAAGTCTTGAAATGCCAAAATATAACCCTTAAGCCCGGCGTCTTAAGTCGTTTTGGCAGAAGCAGTTACGTTTGCAGGTTGCCGTAAGCAAACTGAAGTGTTTTATCCCCCTCTATAAATACTTGTAAATAGCTGTTAATCAATAGATAACATTTACTCAACACAGGCATCAAAAGCCTTAACCGTACAAGCACATTTTGGAAGAATTTATACACATCGCCCAAAAATAATTTTGTAATGTGGCAGCAATTTGTAATTTAGCAACAGAATTTAATGGGTTAGTAAGTACAAAGGGTTGGAAGAAATTCCAGCCCTTTTACTTTTATTAAACTGCTGATTTTTTTTCATTCATTTCTGCATCAGTTTCTCTCTTTTTTTATTTTATTTTATTTTTCATCTCTTCAGGAAAATATTTTTGATTCAATTCATTTTTTTTGATGGACTTTTATAAACTTGAGAGCAAACATTATGAGTAAAGTCAAAACATCTTTTTTTTGTCAGAATTGCGGATACGAATCTGCCAAATGGTTAGGTAAATGTCCTGCATGTAATGAATGGAATACGTTTGCCGAAGAGATTATTACCAAAGAAAAAAACAATCCCCAAAAACAGTTATGGAAAGAAAGTGCAGGTAACGGAGAAATGAAAACCATTTCACTGAGTGAAGTAAAAAGCAGTGAAGAAAAAAGAATCCTTACACAAGATGCAGAATTAAACCGTGTACTTGGCGGAGGAATTGTTCCGGGTAGTATTGTTTTGATTGCCGGTGAACCGGGTATCGGAAAATCAACTTTGTTTTTACAAATTGGTTTGCACTTAAAAAATGTGACAACACTTTATGTAAGCGGAGAAGAAAGTGAACAGCAAATTAAAATGCGTGCCGATCGTTTACAGATGAGTAATGAAGATTTTTATTTACTTACTGAAACATCAACACATACTATTTTTCAGGAAATAAAAAAGTTGAAACCGCAATTAGTGATCATTGATTCCATTCAAACTTTACAAACTCCATATATTGAAAGCGGCCCCGGAAGTATTTCACAAATCAGGGAAACAGCAGCCGAGTTGCAACGCTTTGCAAAAGAAACACATACTCCTGTTTTCCTCATTGGCCACATTACAAAAGACGGAAGTATTGCAGGGCCAAAAATCCTGGAACACATGGTGGACACGGTTTTGCAGTTCGAAGGGGACCGTCATTATGCATACAGAATTTTACGTACGATGAAGAACCGTTTTGGTTCAACATCTGAATTAGGCATTTATGAAATGTGCGAAACAGGTATGCGGCAGGTGAACAATCCAAGTGAAATTTTAATCACACAAAAAGAAGATCAGTTAAGTGGTATTGCTATTGCAGCTACAATGGAAGGCATGCGTCCGTTATTGATTGAAGTGCAGGCATTGGTTACACAAAGTGTGTATGGAACTCCGCAACGAACTGTAAGTGGTTTTGATTTAAGACGTTTACAATTGCTGTTGGCAGTTTTAGAAAAACGTGGAGGTTTTCATTTCGGCATGAAGGATGTGTTTTTAAATATTGCAGGCGGAATAAAAGTAGAAGATCCATCCATTGATCTTGCGGTGATCTGTGCTTTGTTATCCAGTTATGAAGATGTGCCGGTGAATGCGCATATTTGTTTTGCAGGTGAAGTAGGATTGAGTGGTGAAATAAGAGCAGTGAACAGAATTGATCAACGGATTGCTGAAGCAGAGAAATTGGGTTTTGAAAAAATTATCATCAGTAAATACAACCTGGGGCATAATAAAGAAAATGAAAAGAAGATGTTGCAGAAGTATAATATTGAAGTGATCACTATGGGAAAGGTGGAAGAGTTGTATCAATATTTATTTCAATAAAGATGTTGGCACCACGAACCAGCCTGCCGACAGGAAGGTTGCACGAATTAACACAAAAAGAAAAAATGAAGTGCACTGAATTTGATGCCTGATTGTAATTGCTGATTTTGTTTTCTATCTTTCTTACATGATCATCAAAAGCAAGTGGTTACATGATTTTTCTCATCTTTTTTTTCCGCATATCTGTGTTGGTTGCGGAAGTGACCTGTTGGAAAAGGACCAAACCGTTTGCCTCCATTGCTACTCCAATTTGCCCGAAACCGGCTTTTCAACCCACCCCGGCAACCCCATTGAAAAAATATTTTATGGGCGGTTGGAGGTAAATATGGCCGCTGCCGGGTATTATTTCACCAAAAGTTCGGTTCTGCAGCGGCTCATCCATCAACTGAAATACAATGGCAACCAGGATGTGGGCAGGCAATTAGGCCAATGGCTGGGACTTCAACTGAAAAACAGTGGCCGATTCAATAATATGGATGCCCTGATCCCCCTCCCGCTTTTCCCCGACAAAGAAAAAATGCGTGGCTATAACCAGGCAGCGGTTTTGTGCGAGGGTATCTCTGAAATAATCAAGGTGCCCATGCTGAAAGATATTGTTTTGCGGAAACGTTATACCGACACTCAAACCAAAAAGGGACGGAGCGAACGATGGGTAAACGTAGATGGCAGCTTTGAAATCAGTGATTCATCGCAACTGCAAAACAAACATGTACTGTTGGTAGATGATGTGATTACAACCGGTGCAACATTAGAAGCATGCGGTTATGCCATCAAAGAAACAGAAGCTGTTAAGTTGAGTATTGCAACTTTAGCATGGGCAAGTGATGATTAAGGCCTTTCATGGTTCAGACCGGCAAAGCCGGGCCGACCCTATCACCCTAAGTTTAACAGATACATTACAACCAATCGAACACCCTTCCTTATTTTTACACTTTGTGAAAACATACTTATACATACTGCTTATCTCTGTTCTTGCACTTGTAAGCGCCTGCCGTAAAGAAACTCTTACCGGCAACAATGAAGCAAAACTCACCCTTGCAAACGACAGTCTGCATTTCGATACGGTATTTACTACCGCCGGTTCCATTACCAAATACTTTCTCATTAAAAATGAAAACAGGCAAAAGATACGGATCAGCAACCTGCAATTGATGGGCGGCTCTGTTTCCAACTTTAAAATGAATGTAGATGGAAGCGCCGGTGTTCAATTCAGCGGAATTGAAATTGAAGGCAACGACAGCATGTATGTTTTCGTGAATGTGAATGTGAACCCCAATGCCGCTAATCAACCTTTTGTAATAAAGGACAGTATCAAAATTGAATGGAATGGCAATACAAGCTTCAAACAATTAGAAGCATGGGGACAAAACGCCAACTATATCCGCAGTACACTCTTCCGGGGAAATTTCACCTGGACAAAAAACCGACCGTATGTAATTCTTGGAGGAATGATCATTGATACCAATTCAATACTTACCATTCAACCCGGCACAAGAATTTATTTAAATGCCGATGCGCCATTTATTGTTGATGGAACCCTTATCGTCAATGGAACAAAAAGTGACAGTGTTATTTTTCGTGGCAACCGTTTAGACGAACCCTATAAAGATTACCCCGGTGCGTGGCCCGGCATTTATTTCCGTGGAAGCAGTATCAGCAACCGCCTTACCTATACTTATATTAAAAATGCCTACCAGGGTTTGATTGTTGAAAAACCATCCACCAATGCAAATCCAAAACTTACATTGAACAACTGTGTGCTTGATAATATTTACGACATTGGTTTGTTTGGCGTAAACAGCAGCATTGTTGCCAATAATTGTTTGATCAGTAATTGCGGAAACAATATTGCTTTGATCTATGGCGGCACCTACCTGTTCAATCATTGTACGGTGGTTTCTGCATCCAATACATTCATTCAGCATAAGAACCCGGTTTTAACCGCCACCAATTTTATAAGGCAGAACAATCAAATTTTTACAGCTCCGTTAAGTGCAATTTTCACCAACAGTATTTTGTGGGGCGACATTGGTTTTCTTGATAATGAAGTTGTGGTGCAGAAAGAAGGCACGGATGCTGCCAATGTAACTTTCAACAATGTATTGTTCAGGACAAAAACAGATCCGCCAAATACTGTATTTAATAATGTGATCAGAAATAACGATCCGCTATTTGATAGTGTGGATGTAACAAAGCGGTTTTATAATTTCAGATTAAGGACCGGCTCACCAGCTATTAATAAGGGAATCGTTACATCATTGCTCACGGATTTTGATGGTTTGCCAAGAGTTGGTTTGCCCGACTTAGGATGCTATGAAAAACAATAAACTAAATTGGCAATGATCCGTTTTTTATATCTTTTATGTGTAACCGTATTGATAAGCTGTAGTTCTGCCAACATAGGATATACAAACAGTAATGGATATGATTATTATCTGCTGATAACATCAAACAAAAAAAATTTAGGCAATAAACGGCTTACATATAATGTTAGCGCCCATCGTACAAGTCAATTGGATTGTTTCCTGAAAAACAATCCAAAGCCGGAATTTATTCTTGAATATAAAGACACATTAAAACGGGAAGTCATTCATTTATATTATGTACACACTGACTCGGTTTATATTTTCAAAGAGTGTTTCCGAAATAAACCTTCCTGCGACTCCATTGAAACAATACGGCAATTAACAAAGCAGGAACACCGCACTTACGAAACGCTTAAAAAAGGAACTGTAAAAATTAAAAGATCAACTTATTAGTATTAAAACAAAACACATGATACGTTTTATTCTTGCTTCAGTTATTTTTATTTCATTTGCGTTTACAACAAATGAATATAAGCCAACCACTATACAGCCAAACATTTACAGCTTTAAAGTTGAAAGTTTAGATGGAGGCATCATTGACTTTGCCAGCTTCAAAGGAAAAAAGATACTGATCGTTAATACTGCGTCCAAATGCGGCTATACTCCGCAATATACCGAGCTGCAGGAATTGTATGAAAAGTATAAAGACAAATTGGTGGTGATTGGTTTTCCTGCCAACAACTTTGGCGGCCAGGAACCCGGCAGCAATGCAGAGATCAAAGAATTTTGTACAAGCAAGTTTAATGTAACCTTTCCCTTGGCTGCTAAAATAAGTGTAAGGGGCGATGATATGCACCCCATTTACCAATGGCTTACCAGCAAAGAAAAGAATGGAGTGCTGGATGCTGAAATCAAGTGGAACTTCAATAAGTTTTTATTGAATGAAGATGGTGAACTGCTTGCTTATTTTGGAAGCAAAGTGAAGCCAATGAGTGAAGAGATTACAGGTAAGCTGTAAACAGGTTTGTACTAATTTTAGCTGCAGTTCTTATTAAACTTCAGCTCTTTCATTTCTGAAATTTCGATAAATCTTTTTAACTTTAATTAAATAACTGGTCATGTTGCTGAAAAAAGAAGTATTAAAAAGCCTGAAAGAATTACCTGCTGAGTTTTCAGTTGATGAAGCAATTGACAGACTGATTCTTTTACACAAAATCAACAGAGGCCGTGAAGAAATTAAGCAGGGCAAAGGACTTACCACCGAACAAGCTAAGAAAAAGCTGAAAAAATGGCTGAACTGATCTGGGCACCTTCTGCAATAAAAGATATTAATGAAATAGCCAGATATATTTCTAATGACTCCGAACAGGCTGCAGAAAATATTGTTCAATTAATTTTTGACCGTACATTAATATTACAAATACATCCCCAATTTGGCAAACCTGTTCCTGAATTGGAAAGTAAACGTTTTCGTGAATGATCCGTTAATCGTTACCGGATCATTTATGAGGTAATTTCAAAAAACAAGATTCATATTTTAACCGTTCATCATCAATCAAGGTTACTGGAAAATAATCCTGTTTTTAAAAAGCGGTTGGGAAGAAAATAAACTGATTTTCCAAAACATTCACTTCTGCTTTTTTATTTCCTTCAAATCCTATCTTCGCCGCATGCAATTCAGCAACATCATTGGCCAGCAGGATATCATCCGGCAACTGCAGGAAATGGTTGATCGCAACCGCCTCAGCCATGCATTGCTGTTTATTGGCAAAGAAGGAAGCGGGGCTTTGCCATTGGCGCTTGCCTTCAGCACCTATGTTGTTACACAAAGTGAAAAACAAAAACCTGTTGCTGCAACCGTTTCATTATTTGGCGAAGAACCTGCTGCAACAACTGCTGCATCGCATGGAAATGAACTGGCAGTACAATACATTCATCCCGATATTCATTACAGCTATCCCGTTATTCCACGCAAGAGTGGTGATAAACCCATCAGCACCGATTACATCAGCGAATGGAGAGAGTTCATCAAACTCTACCCGTATGGCAATGTGTATGATTGGTTACAGTTCATTGGTGCAGAAAACAAACAGGGAAATATCACCGCAGCAGAATGTGCCGACCTCATCCGCAAACTCAACCTAAAAAGTTTTGAAAGTGAATATAAAATTATCGTTCTCTGGATGGCTGAGTTTTTAGGCAAAGAAGGAAACAAATTATTAAAGCTCATTGAAGAGCCGCCTCCCAATACTTTGTTTGTGCTGATTGCAGAAAATGAAGATCTTGTTTTGCCAACCATTGTAAGCCGCTGCCAAACCGTTCGCATACCACCCATTGATATAAAAGATGTGGCAACAGCCTTGATGCAACGCAGTAAGTTAAATGAAGATCAGGCCAATCAAATTGCAGGTGTGAGCGAAGGAAATTACCGGGAAGCACTGCAACTCATTCAACATGCAGAGGAAGATTGGCAGGGTTTGTTACGGGAATGGTTGAATGCAGTATTAAAAACCGGTCCGGTTGCACAGGTGAAATGGGTAGATATTATCAGCCAAACGGGAAGAGAAAAACAAAAACAGTTTCTCCGCTACTTCAATCATTTATTGGAGCAGAGCATCCGCCTACGCACCATGGGCGAAGAACATTTACCACTGACGGGTGCTGAAAAAGATTTTGCCATCCGGCTCAATAAGCTTTGTGATGTAAGCCAGCAACAGGCCATCACCGAAGAACTCGACAAGGCTTCTTATTATATTGAACGCAATGCCAACGCCAAGATGCTCTTTATGTCGCTCACCATCAAGCTGTATCATATTATTGCCAATAAAAGTGTAATTGAGGTTTCATAGTCTTTTTTGTCATCCCGACGAAGGAGGGATCTGACGACACCTGCACTACTAACGAACAGATCCTTCGTTCCTCAGGATGACAAAGCAGCTTTCCCAATAAATCTGTACTTTTGATGAATTGACCTGTGCTGCGTGGTTTGTGAAAGAGAACAGGTTGAAAGGAAGAGAAAGATTTTGTGGGTGAGCTTTTGAATCGCTGATCATCTTTTGTTGCGTCGCACTCTTGTACAGCATTGCCAATAGCAGCAATGTGTTTCAACATAATATTCAAGGCTGAGGCTTTGATTGCTCAATAGCAAACAAAGCGTACCGCCGCTAAAGCTGGGTGCTGAAAAAAAGTTGAATAGAATTGATGAAGCACAAGTGAGTGACACAACCAAAGCTTTATAGACATTCTGCTGCTTGCCCCATCCATCTTTCTTATTAATTATTCATTTTTAATTTCTCATTATAATGAGTTGTACAAGTTGTGGTACGGGAACTCCGAACGGATGCAAGAGCAACGGCGGCTGCAGCACAGGTGGCTGTAACCGGCTGAATGTGCATGATTGGTTGGCCAATCTTCCGTTCAGCGATCCTAACAGTGATTGCCGTGTGGTGGAAATAACATTTAACAATGGAAGCCGGAAAGAATTTTACCGCAATAATACCTTGCAGGCATTTACTAAAGGTGATATGGTAGCGGTGGAAGGAATGAGTGGTTATGACGTAGGCATGGTGAACATCAGTGGCGAACTGGTGCGTTTGCAGATGAAAAAGAAAGGCGTTAAGGAAGACAATGCGGAGATGAAAAAGATCATGCGGCGGGCCAATGATATGGATCTGCAGAAATGGAAAGAAAGTAAAGACAGGGAAAAACCTGCGTTGGTAAGAGCAAGAGCTGCAGCCATACAAATGAACCTGGATATGAAACTCATCCAGGTAGAGTTTCAGGCCGATGGACGCAAAGCAACTTTTTATTATACTGCCGAAGACCGGGTTGATTTCCGTGAGCTGATTAAAATATTTGCCGGTGAGTTTAAAGTAAAGGTGGAGATGAAGCAAATCGGCATTCGCCAGGAAGCAGCCAAAATTGGCGGCATTGGAAGTTGCGGCAGGGAATTATGCTGCAGCACATGGCTCAGCGATTTTAAAAGTGTAACCACTACCATCGCCCGTTACCAGAACCTGTCTATTAACCAGGCAAAGTTGAGCGGCCAATGCGGCCGCTTAAAGTGTTGTTTAAATTATGAGCTGGATACCTATTTAGATTCGTTGCAAAATTTTCCCAACAATGCTGATATACTTGAACTGAGCAGGGGAACTGCACAACTCATTAAAAAAGATATTTTCAAAAATCTGATGTGGTATGTGTTGCCCGACAGCAACAAACAATATCCCGTTCCAATTGAACGGGTAAAAGAAATCAGGCTGATGAATGTAAAAGGACAGCGACCTGATGAGTTAGGAGCCATTGAATTATCGCCTGCTAAAGCAGAAGAGAAAGAACATGCCCATGTTGAATTAGTGGGGCAAATCAGTTTACAAACATTAGAACGTGACAGCCGCAGAAGAAGAGATAAAGAGCAGGGACAACAACGAAAACAGGAAGGCAACAGGCAGCAGGGCAATCAGCAAAGACCTCAACAACAAAGACCGCAGCAAGGCAACAGGCAACAAGACAATCAGCAAAGGCCACAGCAACAGAGGCCACAACAACAAAGACCACAGCAAAAGCCTCAACAAAAGCCACCGCAACAGAACAGGCCACCGCTTGATATTAAAAAACAACCGCCGAAAACCGATAGTTGATAATTGACAGATATTGAACCCCCGACGAGAGTTGGGGGTTTTTTAATAAAGAAATTTTTACCGCGGAGAACACGGGTTAACATAGATTTCGCTTAGATAAAAGACTCCTTTGTGTAAACTCCGTTTCTCCTTTCTCTGCAGTTAAAACTCAAAACATTTCCTAACTTACTCTACCTATGTCCTGCCGGATGAATCAAAGAAAATAAAGTTTGCTTCAGGCAAACTTTTGTATATTTGATTGAATGTTTAATATCATTAACCGGCAAACACTGCTTGCTTATTGCAAAACCTATCCGCAGGCAGCTACAGCGATTCAGGAATGGTATTATGAATTACAGAAAAGCAGCTTCCGTAACTTCAATGAGCTTAAAACTGTTTATGGCAATGCAAGTATTGTTTCAGACGACAGAGTTGTTTTCAACATTATGGGGAACAAGTTCAGGTTAGTTGTAAGAGTGGTATTTCAATACAAAGTGATTCAGATAAAATGGTTTGGTACACATAAAGAATATGATCTGATTGATGTAACAACAATTCAACCAAAAAAATAATCATCATGGAACTGAAGCCGGTTAAAACAAAAAAACAATACAAAGAATATCTCAACTGGGTTGATGAACAGTTTAATAAAAAAGTAAACCCCAATACACCTGCAGGTGATAAACTGCAGGTTGTACTGATTCTTGTAAAAAATTACGAAGACGAACATTTTAAAGTTCCCAAACCAGATCCTATTGAAGTAATTAAACTGAAAATGCTTGAAAAGGGTTTAAAGAGTAAAGATCTCATTGGTAAAATTGGATCAAAAGGGCATGTATCAGCTATTTTAAGCAAACGTAAATCCCTCACACTCCAAACTGCAAAAATTTTACACAAGGAATTGGGAATCCCGGCTGAAGTGCTATTGAGTTAACCATACACTCTGCGTTAACTCCGTTTCTCCTTTCTCTGTGTTAAAACTCAAAACACTTCCTAACTTACCTCAACTATGCCCCGCTGGATGAAACGATCTTTTATGATTATCGGCATCATTTTACTGCTTTGGCTTATTATGGCTCAAAGCTGTATGAAGATGCGCATCAGTGATAAAAAAGCCAAACAACAATTCAGGGAAGCGGGTGTACAATTACAAACTCCTGTAAAAAAGATCAATGGTTTTATGTTACACTATGCACAAGCAGGAAGCGATACAATGCCCACTTTGTTATTTGTGCACGGAACACCCGGTAGCTGGGATGCATTCAAAAATTATTTACGCAATAAAGAACTTTTAAAGCATTTCCGCATTATCTCCGTTGATCGCCCTGGTTTTGGTTACAGTGATTTTGGCAATGCCATGAATCTTACTGCGCAAACACAAATCATTGCAGCTTGGATGGATAGTATCAATAACAACAAACCCTTCATCATCATTGGCCATAGTTTAGGCGGGCCAATTGCAGTGAAGCTTGCAGCAGCAAGACCACAATACACAAAAGCAATTGTATTACTTGCGCCTTCCCTTGATCCTGAATTGGAAAAACCGGAAAAGTGGCGGCCTGTTTTATTTAAAACGCCTTTGAATTTATTGTTGCCCGGTGCATTACGTCCCGGCAATGAAGAGTTGTGGTATCTGAAAAAAGATTTAAAAGAGATGGTGGTTGATTATGAAAAAATAAATTGCCCCGTGTACCTGCTGCATGGGAAAAAAGATATGCTGGTTCCTTACTCTAATGTTGCGTATGCACAAAAGATGTTTACAAAAACAAATTCAGTTGTTCTTACAACCTTTGAAAAGGAAAATCATTTTATTGTATGGACAAGAGAAAAGGAAATTGTTGAGTTGCTGATGAAGTTGAAATGAGTTGGGTCGGACCGCTGCAAGCGGTCTGACCCATTTATGGAATTAATTGATATCGTTCAGGTCGCAGAAAGCGCCCCGACCGTTATTAACGCAGTAATATCTTATACAACGCATCCTGAATTTTACCCCGCACATTGAGCGAAAGCAATTTTCCATTATTGCCGCCATCAGGATGTACACGGTTGCTTAAGAATACAAATACAATTTTATTTTCAGGATCGGCCCATACAGCAGTACCTGTATAACCGGTGTGCCCGAACGTTGCAGGCGATACACTCAAAGCCGGGTAAGGATCTTTTCTTGTAAGGTTATCTTTCTCCGGTTTATCAAACCCCAATCCTCTTCTGCTGTTGGCACTTCCATAAGCAGTAAACAATTGTACCGTTTCCGGTTTAAAAAAAGTTTTATTACCAATTGTTCCGCCATTGTTGAGCATCTGCATTAATACTGCCAACTCATAAGCTGTACTGAACAATCCTGCATGCCCTGCAATACCGCCAAACATGGCAGCGCCGGGATCATGCACATCACCTCTTAACAACTGGCGGCGAAACATCGCTTCTCTTTCTGTTGGTACAATACGATTGATGGGCAAATGCTGAAGTGGCAAAAAGCCTGTTGCATGAAAATTCAATGGCTCATAAAATGTTTTACGAACGTATTGATCTAATGTCATGCCTGTAATCTGCTCAACAATTCTGCCTAAGAAAATAAAATCATTATCGCTGTACACATATTTTCCAAAGGGAGTCATTTCGCTTTGCAGGATGCGTTGCTTCATAGTATCCAGCCAATCCTTCCGCATGTAAAAATTATCGGCTACACGAATATTGAAATCTTCAGCCGGCCCATTGGTATAAAGTTTTTGAAAAGGAACACCGCTCACAGTATCCATTGTTTCCTTAAAAAATGGAATGTATGATTTCAATCCTGCCTGGTGTAATAGTATATCATGAATAATAAGCTCCTGCTTGTTGCTGCCATTCACCCAGGGAAGATAATAGCCGAGTTTTTGCTGCAGATCAAGTTTTCCTTCTTCATACAGTTTCATAACGGAAAGAGTAGTTGCACAGATCTTTGTTACTGATGCCATGTCAAACACCGATTCCAGTGTCATGGGTTCTGCCTGCTCGTACGTATAATAACCATAAGCCTTTTCAAAAACAATCTTTCCATCTTTTACTGCCAGCACCACGCAACCGGGCGCTGCTTTTTTCTCTATGGCATCTGCTGCAATAGAATCAACAAGTGTAAATTTTGTTTCATCTGTTTTTTCAATTGGCAATATTGCTGATTTCATTTCTGCATATTCCAATCCTGTTCCAAATTTCAATTCATCACAAACCGTAACAGGTAGTTTTCCCTGTGGAAATAATTTGCCGACGAGAATATCATAAGCTGCCGCCTGTGTAAAAATGTCATCTTCATAACAAACCAAACTGTTTTTTGCAGAGCAGAAGTTTTTCATGGCATAAGGATTGCCATAAGCCAGCAAAACAGATTTAGGTAATTCCAGCAAACGATTCACCAATTGAACAGAAGGGATACTCAATCCAAAGTTGTTCTGTGGTCTGCGGTTGTAAGCATGCACACCAATTACCACATGACTGTAATTGTGTTTGATTAACTCTACCAGCGACAGTATTCTTCCTGCATCACTTTTATACGAAAAGAAAAACACATCCGCTTTCAATTCATCCTTCATCTTTTTTGTTATTACATTACCGGCAGTAATACCAATGGCTATATAAGCAATCTTTTTTTCTGTTCCTGTTGCCTTGCTCATGAAGGATAAGGCAGCAGATGAAAGCGGCAGCAACCCGTTATCATTTTTCAACAACGTAATTGTTTTCTCAGCAATAGATTTTTTAAACACTTCCGTTTCAGCATTGAGATCGTTCACCAAATTGTTTGTATCAACCGGCTTCCATTCGCCCAAACCATATAAATACTTCGCCATTAAAACACGCTGTACACGGCTGTTGATATCATCCCAATTCAGCGTTTTCTTTTTGATTGCTTTTTTTATTTTTTGAATGGCAACAGGAATATCGGCCGGCAAACAAAGCAAATCATTCCCGGCAATCAATGATTGAGCGCTTGCCTGGCCATCAGGAAAAAACTTTTTTACTCCCTGCATTTCCAACGCATCCGTAAAAGTTAAACCCTTGTACTGAAGCTCTTCACGCAAAAGTTTTGTAACATTATTATAAGAAAGTGAGGTAGCAACATTCTTTGTATTATCAATGGCGGGGATATACAAATGCCCAATCATCACACTTGCAACTCCGTTATGAAACAGTTCACGGAAAGGATATAACTCCAGTGAATCCAATTGCTCTCTTGTTTTGTTGATGACGGGCAGATCAAGATGACTGTCAGTTTCTGTATCACCATGTCCGGGAAAATGTTTGGCGCATGCCATCACACCCACATCCTGCATCCCTTTCATACACTGTACACCAAACAATGCTACTTTATAACGGTCTTCACCAAATGAACGATCATTGATAACCGGGTTGTTTGGATTATTGTTGACATCTACTACGGGAGCAAAGTTTACCTGGATGCCCATGCGTTTGCATTGTTCACCAATGATGCGCCCATACTGATAGGCAAATGCTGCATCCTGCGCAGCGCCCAGCATTAATTGACGTGGAAGAGAAACCACACTATCCAAACGCATACCCAAACCCCATTCAGCATCAATGGTAATCAGCAAAGGTGTTTGTGCAATGCTTTGATAATAGTTGGTGAGCTTGGCCTGCCGAACCGGACCTCCCTGGAAAAAACACAATCCGCCCACATTATACTTTTGAATTTGTTCTGTAACTTTTTTTATATGATCGGCACCCAGGTTACTGTGTGCACGGATGATCATGAGTTGTGCAATGCGCTGATCTTTGTTGAGCGTTTGCATTACACTATCGGCCCAGCGTTTTGCCTTTTCCTGTTTCGACTGTGAGAAAGCAATAAAATTTGCAAACGTTACGGCAAGTACAAGGATTAATTTCTTCATGTAAGTTTTAAATCATTAAGGAGAATAAAGGTAATGAATTAAAAAAAGGTGCATTTCAAATTGTCGCTAAGGGTTGCCAACTTTCAATAAGCTATTCTTAGCTCAGTAACAGTTTTGCCAAGGTTAAAAACCCTTTACAAAAACGGTTGTTTTTATTGTGTAGGAATAGGCAGAATAAGCACTCATAGCCAATTAACCGTCATTGCGAGCCACAGTATTAACTTTTCCATTTAGCAAAATAGCGTGGCGAAGCAATCTCATTTTACAATCAATTATGCTTATTGATAAGATCGCTTCGGCGCTTTCATCATCTTAATGTTTTTATTCCGATCCTGCGCCTCGCAATGACGGAAGTGCGAAAGTGAGCGCAACATTACATTTGAGCATATTCTACCTAATCCTATTATTGTGAAGTAAAAAGAATAAATTTGTATCTATGACATCAATTCCTAAACATACACCTCATTATACGTATGAAGATTACCTTCTTTGGGAAGGTAAGTGGGAGTTGATTGATGGAATACCTTACGCCATGAGTCCATCGCCAAATTACAAACATCAAAGAGTGGCGATGGAGCTTGGATACTTAATTGTAGCAGCTTTAAAGAAGTGTAAAAACTGTGTTGCGCTTCAACCCTTTGATTGGAAGGTAAAGGAAGACACCGTTCTTCAACCGGACTTACTGGTGATTTGCAAACCTGTTACCAACAATAACTTTCTGGACTTTCCCCCTGCATTGGTAGCTGAAATTATTTCTCCTTCCAGTTCGGTTACAGACCGCAGAGAGAAGTATGAAATTTATGAATCCCAGGGAGTAAAATACTATCTCATCATTGACCCGTCTTTTCAAAAAATTGAAATATTTGAGAAAATAGGGAACAGCTACCAGGCAGTTTCTGTAACTCCCCAAGAATTTACATTCTGTTTAGAGGATGGCTGTGAAGTTTCAATTTCATTTACCGGTTTATTTGAGGAATAAAATTGCATCACGCCTTTTACTTCTCCGTTAATTTATTCAACGAAGTTTAAACGAAGTTGGAAACTAATTAGTACGAAGTATATCCCGTATTTTTGCCGCTTCAAAAGGAGGAAGTGTAAGTGCCGGATATCATTCAATTATTGCCCGATCATATTGCTAACCAGATTGCTGCCGGTGAAGTAATTCAACGCCCCGCCAGTGCAGTGAAAGAATTACTTGAAAATGCAGTGGATGCAGGTGCAACCGAAATTCAACTCATCATCAATGATGCAGGCAAGCAATTGATACAGGTAATTGATAATGGTGTGGGCATGAGCGAAACCGATGCACGTATGGCTTTTGAGCGCCACGCCACTTCCAAAATAAAAGAGATTGAAGACCTGTTCCGCATCAAGACTATGGGCTTTCGTGGTGAAGCATTGGCTTCCATTGCAGCAGTTGCACAGGTAGAAATCAAAACAAAAAAAGCAACCGATACTGCCGGAACATTTATTGAAATTGAAAACAGCATTGTAACAAGGCAGGAACCCGTGGCTACTGCCAACGGCACCAGCATTGCCATGAAGAATTTATTCTTCAATGTTCCTGCACGACGGAATTTTTTAAAAAGTAATGCTTCTGAAATGCGCCACATCGTTGATGAATTCTTCCGTGTGAGTATGGCTTATCCTGAAATTTTCTTTTCCCTCTCAGCAAACGGTCAGCAGTTATTTCATTTAGAAAAAGGAACGCTCAAACAACGTATCGTTCAGTTACTCGGCAATCAATACAATGCAAAATTGGTTTCGGTTGATGAGCAGACTGACTACATGAACATCTTTGGTTTCATTGGCAAACCCGAAACGGCAAAGAAGACAAGAGGCGATCAATACTTTTTTGTAAACAAACGCTTTATTAAAAGCGCTTACCTCAATCATGCTGTTGCAAGCGCTTTCCAGGAAATGATTGCAAAAGACAGTTTCCCTGCTTATGTTTTGTTCATTGATCTTGATCCTGCACAGGTGGACATCAACGTGCATCCCACCAAACAGGAAATAAAATTTGAAGACGAAAAAATCATATACGCTTTTGTACAATCAGCAGTAAAGCATGCGCTGGCACAGTTCAGCATTACACCCACATTGGATTTTGATCTTGATCCCAACATTCAACGGTTGGACGCAGTGAGCAAACCTTTTACTGCTGAACAGAAATCACAGGCATCTTCATCTTCTTTATATCAAACCTTTACCCAAAAACATGCGGCGCATAAAATTGATCCGCAGCAGAAGAGTGAGTTGAAACATTGGAGGGAAACAGCCGGCAGTGAAAAGCCGGTAGTAGTTAGTCAGCAGTATGAAAACCAAACAACCCAATCTTCATTTGTTGGCAATCAAAGCCCTGTTATTCCCGAACAGGAATTTACACAACTGCACAACACCTACATTCTTGCAGTAACCAATAAAGGCATGATGCTTATTCATCAGCAAAACGCACATGAGCGTGTGCTGTATGAAAAATATTTAAACGCTGTTGATGGAAAAGCCGTGGCAACACAACGCAGTTTATTTCCTTCAACACTGCAACTATCACCACAGGATGCAATTCTTTTACAGGATTTGATCACAGACTTACATCAGCTCGGTTATCATATTGAACCTTTCGGGAAAGATACATTTGTGATCCAGGGCACTCCTGCCGATGTAGATCAGGGCAATGAAAGCATGGCCATTGAATTACTGCTGGAACAATTTAAACATTACAGCAGCGATCTGAAATTTTCCAAACGGGAAAAACTAATCCGTTCTTTGGCAAAACAACACAGCATTAAACCGGGCCGCTCTCTTTCACAAAAAGAAATGAAACAATTGGTGGAAGATCTTTTCAATTGTTCTCAGCCCAATGCAACATCCAATGGTGTTCCTGTTTATATGGAATTAAAGAAAGAAGAATTGGAAAAAATGTTTGGGCGATAATCTTCATCTCATAACTTCGTTATAACCAAAGCATAGTTTTATGTCCTATAATAACGGTGTTCTTCAGTTGATTTTTTTCTTTTCTTATATTTTACTTTTTTTTGTTCCTTTTATTCTTGGTTTGTGGAAGACTTTTCAGAAAGCTGGAAAAAAAGGATGGGAATGTATAATTCCTATTTATAACAACATGGTCGGAGCAGAAATTGCAGGCAAACCAATGTGGTGGGGTTTATTATGTTTTATTCCAATTTTCGGATTTATTTGGAGTGTATGGTTATTAAATTTATTGAGTAAGAACTTTGGGAAAGATACAAGCTTTACATTAGGGCTTCTATTCCTCCCTTTTATCTTTTTTCCAATTCTTGGTTTTGGCAGTGCCCAATACGAAGGAAAAGATCCGATTGAAAAAGAAATTGAATTGATTGGAACAAACCAGGATCAATAATTATTACGAAGCTAAAAGAGGCCGTTCAAAATTGAACGGCCTCTTTGCTTTTATATCCCTTTGAAGTATTAATTCAATTTCTGAAATCTTCCTTTACAAATTCTGTCGCCCACTTTTACTTCCAGTGTATAATAACCTGTCGGTAATGTTCCAACCGGTAATGTAAAGCTGTTCCATCCCTGCGTTCCGTTTAAATAAAACACAGCTCTTCTTATACCTGCCGCATCAACAATAGATGCAACTACCGGTAATTGCTGCGGCAGTTCAATACGGAAAGTGATTTGTGTTGTTGCAGGATTGGGTGTAAGCTGCAGAGTGCAAACGTCGGGAACATGCTGAATGGTTATCACTTCACAATACTCTTTTACACAACCATTGGCGGTGATGGCACGCAAACAAACTTTGTAAATACCTGCCTGTGTAAATGTATAAGCAGGATCGGGTGTATTAATTACAACAGGTAGGGTTCCGTTATCTTTCTGAATGGTCCAGCGTTGAGATATGATTGGCTGGTTACTGATGGCTTTAAACTTAATAATATTGCCAAGGGTATTTAAACGCTGATATTCAAATTTCACATAAGTCTGCTCACAATTCAACGGGCCAACCACTATTTCCTTACAGGTTGTAGATGCACAGTTGTCGCCACGATAAACCGTTAAGCAAACGGTATAACGACCGGGGCGTTCATACTTATGCTTTGCATTGGGCCCAAGAGATCCTGTGCCATCACCAAATGTCCAGGTATATTTTAAGGTTGAGTTTTGGTGCTCTGCGCTAAACTCAAATGCATTGGGATAATTGGGTATGCGTTCCATCTTAAAGGCACTCAATCTTTCACAATGCACAGGAACAGGCACTGTTACTTCTTTACAAATTTCTTTTATACAGCCGGGGAAAAATTCAATCTTCAAACATACTTTATAAGTACCCGGTTGCTGATAATCATGGAACGGGCTCCACTCATTACTTCCTGTACCATCGCCAAAGCTCCATTTCACATTAGTTGGATGTATATCATTGAGTAATTGAGTAAGGTTATGAAACTTCACACCACGAAGAGGAAATACGCTGTCAATTGTCCAGTTAAAGTTTGGCTCAATTGTACAGGCTCTTACAATTACTTCTTTACAGTATTCTTTGATGCAGGTATTGCTGATGGCAACTTTTAAACATACCTTATAAATACCGGGCTGCGTGTAGGCATGTACAGGACTCCAATCAGTACTGTAAGTACCATCGCCAAAGCTCCATTTAACCTGTGCAGTTGCAACAGGAACAATTGTTTGATTGGTGAATTTTATTTTTAAGGGATTGGTTGCATCGGCTGCCCATGTAAAATAAGGTTGCAGGTTACACGGAGGCGGAACGGTTACTATACTGCAATAAGTTTTTTCACAATTGGCATTGGCATAACGAATGGTTAAACAAACATTATACTGGCCGGGGGTATTATAAATATGAACAGGATTTTTTTCAAGGGATGTGGTACCATCACCAAAACTCCATTTATAAATCAAAGAAGTTGGTGGTGCGTTGGGTTGCGACAGATTCATGAAAATGATCTTTGCAGGATTGGAAGAATCTCTTTTCCATTCAAACTTTGGCTGCAGCAAATCACAAAGAGTAGTGGAACTGATTACAATTTCCTTTACTGCTGAATCGTAACAATTGTTTGCAGAATCCTTAATGTAATGCACCACACGGTAAGAGCCCGGCAGCTGATAGCTATGAACAGGGTTCATGGCATCAGAACCGCCACCATCTCCAAAACGCCAGCTATGCCGCAAAGGGGTATTACCGGTGTTGAGCGAATAAAAATTAACTGTGCTTCCGTTAATGGTAAACTGGAAACCGGCTTTACCATAACAAGGATTGTTCTGGGCTTTCGCTACTGTTATACATAAAAATAACAGCGCCATGAAAGAGTAGATAAACTTCTTCATAATAGAGTGGTTTTAATTTCCACCTGCGCTAATGCTTCGGTGGGTGAATTTGGAAAATGTTGCTTTCTTTTACGGATGAGTTCCAGCAACAAGGTTTTTTTCAAAAGGATATTACATATAAGTTCCTCCTGTAAAAAGAAATGCTGCCCGGGCAGAAAAATATTTTTTTGAAAAAGCTTATTGATCCCTGCGGAGTTTTTGCAGAAATTTCTCAACCGCACGGCGTACAGCGGTGGCAGATGTGTTATGATTATTTACCAGTACAGAAAAGATCAGCAGTTTATTTTTGGAGCTGATGAGGAAACCGCTTAAAGCTGCATGCCCGCTTAGGGTTCCTGTTTTAGCGAAGATGAACCCGCTTTCGTCTTTATAATAATTACGCAGGGTTCCGGTGTTACCCGTAGGCAGAATATTTTTCAGGCGTTCCAGCCCAAACTCATCTTTCATTTTATTGAGCAGCCACACAAAATCTTCGGGTGTAAATAAATTGTATCGGCTGAGGCCGCTGCCATCCACCCATTTTGGTTTTTGAGGAAAATCTTTCAGATCGGTTTTCAGCAATGTATCTATCAACTTTTGTTCATCCATATAGCCAAGCAGATAATTACTCACCATCAGCAATATTTGTTCGGCAAAGAAATTATCGCTGCGGTGCATGAGGGGTTTGAAGAGAGAGTCAGAAGGTTGAGAAAAAAGGAATTGGGAATTGTGGAATTGGGAATTGGGAAAAGGCAACAAGACTATTTCCTTATGAAGCGTATCTTTTAATAATTCCAATGCAGATTGAAGTCCATTTGTTACAAAAGGAATTTCAATTTCCTTTTTCATTTCAGTTCCTTCATTGATGGTATAACTATTTTCTGTACGGGGCCGGGATATAGTAAAAACCGTTGATCTGTTTGTTGAAAATTTTGCATTCCAGTTAATTTCAGGATCGGTAAACACAGCCGTTGATGTATCGTTTCCTGTTTCATTAGTTTCAATGCTGCGTTGCTGTATCCATTTAATGATATTGCCATACACAGGCATTGAACTGCGTTCGGCCATGTAAGATCCCAGGTAATCATCCCATGCCCAGCCATAACCCAATGCTTCAGCTTTCCAATTACTATTATTGATGACTAATGTTTTATTTTGCTGTTTCAAAAAATCATAAACAGGATGGTGCCTGTAATCGGGGTGCAGCAACGTAGGATCACCGGTTGGCTGAAGAAACAAAGTATCGTTCTGTTCTATATATTTCAGCCCAACAAGGCTATCGCCCAAATATTTCATCCCTGCATACAATGTTGGAAGTTTTGTATTACTGGCCGGCACAAAATATTTATGGCTGTTGTACTTATAAATAAATTTCTTTTCTGCCACATCATAAACAGCTACTCCAACATGAGCATTGGTGAATGCAGAATCATTCAGCAAATCCTTTTGTAACTGTTTTGACAGCTTTTGTGTTGCAGAGCAGGAGAAAAGAAAGAATACAGAAAGAAGAAGTAAGAAGTAAGAAGTAAGAAAGCCTTGCTCAAAAAAAAGATTCCGGAATTGAAAGAACTTTAAACCTTTAACCTTCAACTTTAAACCTTGCCTTTTCATCAGCTAAATATACAAGTTTCTTCCCTCTTCGCTTTGCCATCCGTTTCTTCTTGCTTACTTTTAAGCATGTACTGGTTGAAACGATTGGGATATTTTAAAGGTTTGCTCATACCATTGAGTTTGTTTTTGATGCTTTTACTGACGGGCACCATTGGTTATATGCAGATTGAAAATTTTTCTTTCCTGGATGCGCTTTACATGACTGTTATTACAATCAGTACAGTTGGATTTAAGGAAGTGTATGAATTATCATCTGCCGGAAGAATCTTTACCATCATCATTATCCTCATCAACATAGGCGCTATTACTTTTTTTGTTACTTTTCTTACACGCTATTTACTCGATGGTGAATTTATGCATCAATATAAAAAATTGAAAATGGAAATGGCAATTCAACAACTCAGTAACCATGTTATTGTATGCGGCTTTGGCCGAAATGGAAGGGAATGTGCCCAGGTATTACACGACAACCATATTCCGTTTGTAGTACTGGAAGAAAAAGCCGAGAAGCCGGATGACCTTTCGTTTGACCTGAAGTTTTTCTTGAAAGGCGATGCCACCAAAGATGAAGCTTTATTAGAAGCAGGTATTGAAAGAGCCCGTGCCATCATTGCCACCATGCCCATTGATGCCGACAATTTATTTATGGTATTAACTGCCCGGCAGCTCAACAAGGATATTGTAATCATCAGCCGTGCCTCCCAGGACAGCAGTGTAAATAAACTTCGTGTTGCCGGAGCCACCAATGTAATTATGCCCGACAAGTTGGGTGGTGCTCACATGGCAACTTTGGTTATGATACCCGATGTGGTTGAAATGTTATCGCTCATGAGCACACGTAACAACAGTGAATTTCAGGTGGCAGAAATTGTGGCAACCAAATCTGCTGAACTTGGTCATCTTGATCTATGGAAAAGTTGCGGTTGCACTTTGCTGGGTATTAAAAATGAAAATAACTATACGCTCAACCCATCGCCAAACTATTTTATCAACGAAGGCGAACGCCTGATCATTATGGGCAGTGAAAAGCAAATTGAAAAAGCAAAAGAGATGGTGTAATGAAGATTCCTCCCTTCATACAGCTCAAAAATAAAAATACTGCTTTCAACATGCCTGCTTTTAAACTCAGCAAAAAATCAGTGAATGACGTTAAAAGAAAAAGCATATCATCTCTATGTTCAGGTAATTAACAATAAGGTTGCGTTATTAAAAAAAAGTCTGCTGGATTTAAGCGAAAGTGCCGGTAACGAAACCAAACGCTCGGCAGGCGATAAACATGAAACCGCTTTAGCTATGCTGCAGATTGAACAGGAAAACATCACCAGGCAGTTACATGAAGCAACCACTCAAAAATCAGTATTGGAAAAAATTGATCCTGCTGTTCACGCAGATCAGGTTGGAAGGGGCAGTTTGGTAACAACCAATAAAGGACTTTTCTTTCTCAGTATTGCATTGGGTAAAGCAACAATAGAAAACAAATTGATCATTGCACTTTCACCAGAATCACCGTTAGGAAAGGCGATGCTGCATTTGCAGACGGGTGACATTTGCGGTTTTAACGGAAAAGAGTATGCAATTGAAGCTATAGAGTAATTTTTTCAATGATCTTCTTTGTGTACTTCGTGTACTCTTGGTAATCTTTGTGATACTTTTTTTACTTTTTTAGTATCGCAAAGAACACAAAGGATGCACAAAGGAAACAAAGCAAATATAGTTATGTACAGCTCAATCTCTCTCCTGTGCCCTTAACCATCGCTCCGGTATTTCACTGTGCGTGGCCAACCGGTAATCAGTGGCGCTGCAGGCAATAAATTTTTGATTGGGTAACTGCATCCACCAGCGCCCTGTTTTTTTACTTAGCAGAAACACCGTATCTGTATCGGCAATGGTTGTATGATATTCAGTAAACTGGTGCCTGTCCCGGATGGCCGCTTCCGTTTTTGATTTGCTTTTGCCATCCATAAAATACCAGATCATTTGTGCCGCCTGTATAGCAGTAAGTTCATGTACATCATTCTTTGCGTTGTATCCGTAAATACCAAGTGTACTTAAATTTTCGCTCATACCTGCATAACGGGTAAGTGTACACATTTCTTCGCCACTCAAACCATTGGGTGTTGTTTTGTTAGCCGGTGCAAAAGCGTTTGCCATTGCCGCCATATCAATACTGAGCATGTGTGAGCTGCGGATAACAGGTTCCATTTCTTCCAGCGCATCTTTCACCACACCTGCCCGGTAACAATCAAACCGCAAGCGATCCATGGTTTGTAAAATATTGGGATGCACAAAATAACTCTGGAAACCGATGTGATTATAATGGCGTATAAAATTGGGTTCGCCCGTAAGCATCTCCATTAAAAAATTCTCACTTCTTAATCTTGAATCCATGTTCAGGTTAATAAATGCATCAACACAACTTGCTTCAATAATCTGCTTCTGCTGTACGTACGCTCCATACTGTGCCAATGTAATATCATGACTGCCACCTAATATGATCACTGTTTTTTTTGCAGCAATCAACTCAGCCAATACGGCTTTAGCTGCAGCATACGTATCATTCAATGATGCCCCGGGGTTGATGTTGCCGATATCAGCAATCTGCACATCGGTATGCCAGTTATATAAACGGTATAAGTTTTTTCGGATGATGGCAGCAGCATCACAGGCCGAAACACCATTGCCGGTTCCCCTTTCATCTGTAATGCCCAAAAAAATAACTTCTGCAAGATCCAGGTCAGGAAAAGAAGAAGTATAGCTCTTAATATGGTGGCCAAGCTGTGCATTGTTCAATTCATCATCACCCAGGATAGCAGACATATCTAATGGTTGCAGAAAATCTTTGATCAGCATTGAATCATTCATGTAGTTCTGTTTCGGTGGCAAACATAAGAAGTTTCGGGTTTTATGTTTCGTATTTATCGTTTAATAAACTGAATTACTGCGTACTACGTAGCTTGTGCAACAAATTATTTTACAGAACAACATCAAACCACGTATTGAAAGATATTTATGTTGCCTAAAAAATGAGCGTAGTAGTATAACTGCCTGCTAATACCCGGGGCAACCCGAAACCACAAACCCAAAACCTCAAACCCATTATCTTTGCGGCATGGAACAGGTGTTACAACAAATCGAAACCTTACGAAAAGAAATTGAAGCGTTACAGATTGACAGCGCCAAAGCATTAGAAGAATACCGCATCAGATTCCTGGGTACAAAAGGCCTGGTGAAAGTGCTTATGGGCGAAATGAAAAATGTAGCCAATGAGCAAAGAAAAGCGTTTGGCCAAAGCATGAACGAGTTTAAACAATTTGCTGAAGCAAAGTATGAAGAATGGAAAACGTTAACAGGCGATGATCAACAAAAAACCGACAGCACTGTTGATCTTACCTTACCCGGTGATGCTTTGCCAATCGGCAGCCGCCACCCCATCAGTTTAATGCGCAACCGCATGGTAAACATTTTTCAACGCCTGGGCTTTGCCGTAGCTGAAGGACCTGAAATTGATGACGACTTTCACAATTTCACCGCATTGAATTTACCCGAAAATCATCCTGCCCGTGATATGCAGGATACCTTTTATATAAGCACCAACCCTGCATGGCTGTTGCGTACGCACACCAGTAATGTGCAGATACATGAAATGCAAAAAGGTAAATTGCCTATCCGTATCATTACCCCCGGCCGAGTATATCGTAATGAAACCATCAGTGCAAGAAGCCATTGTTTCTTTCACCAGATAGAAGGTTTGTATATTGATGAACAGGTGAGCTTTGCCGATTTAAAACAAACACTTTACTTTTTTGTACAGGAAATGTTTGGCAAGGATGTGAAAGTTCGTTTCCGTCCTTCTTATTTTCCCTTCACAGAGCCCAGTGCCGAAATGGATATCAGTTGCCTGCTTTGCAATGGCGAAGGTTGCAGCGTTTGTAAAAAAACCGGCTGGCTTGAAATTTTAGGTTGTGGCATGGTGCATCCCAAAGTGCTGGAGAACTGCGGCATTGACAGTAATAAATATTCGGGCTTTGCATTTGGTATGGGCATTGAACGCCCCGCCATGTTGAAGTATGGAATTAAAGACATTCGTTTGTTCAGTGAAAATGATGTGCGGTTTTTGAAACAGTTTACGGGAGCGGTATAAAACAGTTTGTAGTTTGAGGTTTGTAGTTTTGTGTTGCAGGCTATTTTACTACTATTAAACTTCTGTTGCGTCGCACTCTTGTACTGTAGTAATTTTATTCATCAATTGTCTGAACCATGATTTTAATGGATTAATAAGATTAACCTGATTAATTTTACTACTATTCATCCTTCTTACTAATTGAAGATTCAGACATCATCCTGTGAATCCATAAAATCAAAAAAATCATGGTTCAGACTTTATGCATTTGCGGTGCAGGAACAATGGGCAGCGGTATTGCACAGGCTGCTGCACAAAGCGGCATCTATACAATTCTCTTTGATCTCAATGCAGAAGTATTGCAGAAAGCAGAAGCATCCATCCAAAAGAATTTGCAATTGCTGGTTGGTAAACAAAAGATCAGTGAAGCAAAAAAGCAGGAGGTCATTGGCCATCTGTCATTCACAGGCGAACTCAACAATTGCATTGCCGATGTGATCATTGAAGCCATCATTGAAAAACCCGAAGCCAAGATTGCACTCTTCAATCAACTGGCGGAGATCAATCACAGTGAAACAATTTTTGCAAGTAATACCTCCTCTCTTTCCATTTCTCAACTGCAAAAAAAAATTGTGCAGCCGCAACGTGTGGCAGGGATGCACTTTTTTAATCCGGCAACAATCATGAAATTAGTGGAAGTAGTTAAAGGTGAACAAACAAACCTGGAAGTGATACAGTCTTTAGTTGCTTTAACCCAACAAATGAATAAAGTGCCTGTTGTTTGTAAGGATTCTCCCGGCTTTATTGTAAACCGTGTTGCCCGGCCTTATTATATTGAATCATTAAAGCTGGCGGAGAATGGAGTAGCTGATTTTGCAACCATTGATGCACTAATGGAAGCTAGCGGATTTAAAATGGGCCCATTTAAACTCATGGATCTCATTGGTAACGACATTAACTATGCCGTGAGTTGCAGCGTGTATGAACAACTTGGTAAACCGGAACGTTTAAAACCATCTCTTATTCAAAAAGAAAAAGTGGAAGTCAATCAACTTGGGCGTAAAACAGGTGAAGGCTATTACAAATATTAGCCCCCTAACCCTCTAAAGGGGGAATGTTGATTTACTATTCAACATTTGTATTAATATTGATCTTTTGTGACACAATTCAAAAATGGAAACTAATTACAAATACCCCCCTTCAGGGGTTGGGGGCATCTTTATTACCGGCGGCGCAGGATTGGTAGGCTCGGCTTTACTGAAACAACTTCTTCAGCAAAATGAAGGACCAGTTAAAGCATTGTACCGTAACTCCATGCCCATTTTATTAACAGAAGAAGAAAAGAAACAAATAGAATGGATTCATGGCGATGTGCTGGATACTTCTTTACTGCATTCTGCTATGAAAGATTGCAAACAGGTGTATCATTGTGCAGCTGTTGTTTCTTATCATTCCAGCAGAAGAATGCAGATGTACGGTATCAATATTGAAGGCACTGCCAATATGGTGAATGCAGCGCTGGAACAGAACATTGAAAAGTTTGTACATGTAAGTTCGGTAGCTGCCATTGGCCGCATACGCAAAGGTGAACACATCACGGAAAAAACAGAATGGAGTGAAGAAACCAACAATTCGCATTACGGCAAAACAAAATATCTTTCTGAACTGGAAGTATGGCGTGGCATTGGTGAGGGATTGAATGCAGTAATTGTTAATCCCTCAATAATCCTTGGCGAATCAAATTGGGAAAACGGCTCTGTTGCCATTTTCAAAAAGATGTGGCATGGGTTTCCCTGGTACACAAATGGCGGAACGGGATTTGTTGATGCAAAAGATGTAGCAAATGCAATGATTCGTTTGATGCATAGCGATATTTCTGCTGAACGTTTTTTAGTAAGCAACGAACACCTCACTTTTCAACAACTCTTTACCAAAATTGCCAACAGCTTTGGCAAACAACCTCCGCAACATTTTGCAAAACCGTGGATGGGTGAACTTGTTTGGCGACTTGAAGCCATCAAAGCCATGTTCAGCAATAAAGAACCGCTGCTAACCAAAGAAACAACCGGCACTGCCCACGCTAATACTTTTTTTGATAACAGTAAAATCAAAAATGCATTGCCCGGTTTTCAATTCACCCCTGTTGATGAAACCATTGAACGAACCAGCAACTGGTTGATGAATCATTATCAGTTGAAGAAATAAAACGATAACAGCAGCCAGGTGAAAGAGGTGACAGTTTTCAAGAAAGCTGTCACTTCTGATAAAGTTCTCCTTTGTAAACAGGTGTTTTTTTCCTGTTATACCAAAGGGAAGAACTATATAGTCCAATAGCGCCTTTCAAAATTATATACTTGTATCCCGCCTTTCGGGACAGGTAATACCGCCCCAAGTAAATGATTGGACTAAAATATATTTCAAAGCGGTATTATACGGTATGGTATGAAAATTGTTTATTTTTATTCCATATCAACATCATCTCATGAAAACAATCTATTCCATTCTTCTTCTGTTCATTTCCTTTTCTGCTTCAGCACAATCTTATTTCTATATCAAAGGAAAAGTGTTAGACGATAGTACCAAACTTCCTATGGAAGGCGCATCTGTTATTTGCCAGAACACTACCAGGGGAACCATCACCAATAAAGAAGGTGAATTCAGGATGGAGTTACCTGTGGGCGGACATAATCTTGTAATAACATACACCGGTTATGAAAGTGAAAGTATCCGCATCAGTTCATCTCAGGACAACGGCAATGAAATCAACATACAATTAAAGAAAAAAGAAAAAAAACTGGAAGAAGTAATTATACAAGCCAGCACAGAAGTAAAAGATGGCTGGAACAAATACGGCAAACATTTTTCTGATTATTTCATCGGCAGCACACCCTTTGCCCGTGAGTGTACCATTGAAAATCCAGGTATCTTGAAATTTTATTTCTCTAAAAAACGCAATCGTTTAAAAGTAAAAGCAGAAGAGCCGGTAGTTGTGATGAATTATGCATTGGGCTATAAAATTCAATACCGGCTCGATTCCTTTTTTTATGATTATACCACAAAGTTCAGCGCATATACGGGTGTTGCTTTTTATACTGAGCTGGATTCAACAGCTGAACAAAAATTAACCTGGGCACAAAACAGGAAGAAAGCTTACCTGGGTTCCCGCCTGCATTTTATGCGTTGCTATTTCGACAGCACCTTAACAGAGAATGGATTTGTTCTGGAACAGATTTATACGGATAGCGTAACAGGAAAAATGAAGATGCGTTCATTGGAAAATTCATACGACTCATCTGTTTATTCTTTGGTTGACAGTGTAGATAAAGAGATCAATCTTTTTGGAAAATATCGTTTGGTATATACTTTGGAGCCGATGGAAAAAGAATATCTCATCGCCAATAAATATCCGCTTACTGCCAAAGAACAATTATCAACTCTTGAATTTTTAAACGGATTTGTAATAACGGAAAACGGTTTCTTTTATGACCAAACCGAAGTGATCAACAGCGGTTACTGGGCCTGGAAAAATTTAGCCGATCAGTTACCTTATGATTATTGGCCCGATTAAAGATTTTCGAGATGACATCTTTTAAAAAGATGTCATCTCGAAAATCTTCATCTGCGGTTCTACTATTTCGATTCAAGGTTCTTTATCTTCTCCCACATTTCAGGAATACGTTTTACCCAAACCAGTTCTCTGCGTTTGTACGATGCATCTTCTGCCGGATATCCAAAGTAAGTTTTATTCCCTTCCAATGAAGATGGCACACCTGTTTGCGCAAGCACAACAGCATTTTCTCCAATGGTTAATGTTTTGCTTACGCCCACCTGTCCCCATAAAATCACACCATCTTTAATGTTAACCACACCGGCAACACCCACCTGGGCAGCAAACAAACAATTTTTACCAATTATACTGTCGTGGCCAATATGCACCTGGTTGTCAAACTTGGTACCACGCCCAATTACCGTATCGTGGCTTACACCTTTATCAATAGTACAGCCTGCTCCAATCTCCACATCATCTTCAATAACCACTCTTCCGCAGCTTTCCATTTTTTTATACCACACATCCCGGCTCTTTTTGGTATTGTAATAAAAAGCATCGCTTCCAATCACTGTTCCTGCCTGTATGATTACATTATTACCAATAACCGTGTAATCATAAATGGAAACATTGGGATGAATAATACAGTTCTGTCCGATTGTTACATGATTACCAATAAATGCTCCGGGCATAATAACAGAACCTTCACCAACTGTTGCTGTTTCGCTGACGAGTTGATTGCAAGGAGTAAACGGACGGAAATGTTTTACAATTTTTAAATACGCTTCAAACGGTTCATCACAAACAAGTAACGCTTTCCCTTCCGGTACTGCAGTTTCTTTATTGATGATGATAAAAGATGCAGCTGAGCTGATGCACTTTTCATAATACTTGGGATGATCAACGAACACAAGATCACCTTCCTGCACTTTATGTATTTCATTAATTCCGGTTGCCTGTCCGTTCACATTTCCTGTAACAGTTGCACCAATTAATTCTGCCACCCATTGTACCGATACCGGTGAAGGAAACTTCATACGCTGATTTTTTTCAAAGGTACTACTACGTTCAAAACTTATTCAACATTAATCATTCTTTACTGCTATTATCATCAACACAGGTTAACATTTCGTAGTGCCGATGCACAGCAATACCATTTCAAATCAACTAGTGGGTTTGTTTCATTTTATCCATTTTGGCTGTTTTATACCGTAAACAGCCGTTAGCCGATAAAATTTTCAAAATAACTTATACACTGTAAATGCCACAAACTGAACAGTGAAATATCCTTTGTTGTTAAGCGAACCATGAAAAAGAAAGACTGAATAAATCAATCTGTAAATTTTTTAAACAGAGAACCAATGTACTGAAACCATTGACAGGCAAGCATTACAAAACATGCTGCTGTCTTTCACTTAAAAAATGCACGGCCATTCCGGTTACTCCTTTGCTGTTACTTTAAAAAAATCATTGTCCCTGGAATTAAAAATTCATAGCCCTTTTCCACAAAGAATTTAAAAATGTGAATAAAATAATTTGGAAAATTTTTAATTATCGAAGAATTTATTTTTAATATTGTGAAGGGAAAGAAATTTCCTGGTACTTACTAACCCATCCATCATAAAAGCTCGGTTTCTTCCGGGCTTTTTCATTTCATTCGGTTTACCTTTTTTTTGATACATGCCACCCTGTAAAAAAAATCAATCAATAATCTTTCAACAGATTTTTCTTTAAATGCTTAACAACCAACAAAGCTGTTGAACTGATGTATCATGCAGGCAGCATGTTGCAACAATAAAATAATCACGAACAAACGAAATTCTGTACTTTGCTGAAAATTAAGTTATGCTTAAATCAATGACGGGTTTTGGAAGAACTGAGGAAGCCACAGGAGATAAAACCTTTTTGGTAGAAATTAAATCACTCAACGGAAAACAATTTGAACTTAATTTAAAACTCACTCCGTTATTACGACCTTACGAATTTAATATACGTAATTTATTATCGGAGCAGTTAATGCGTGGTACTATTGATTGTACCATTCTGCTGAAACAAAACGGAGGCAATAACGCTATTACCATTAACAAGGAAATGGCCAAAGCTTATTTTCAGCCGTTGAAAGAAGTGGCTGCCGACTTAAATCTAGAGCTGAGTGAATATGTTCTGGCTGCTTTGCTTCGGCTGCCCGATGTGGTGGTTCCCAATACCGATGTATTAAGTACAGATCAATGGGAACAGTTTCAGCTAATTCTGAAAAATGCATTGCAGGCAATTAATCAGCATCGCAAATTAGAAGGCGCTGCTTTGGAAAAAGACATCATTGAACGCATCAATAATATCCTTGCCTACCAGGAAAAAATCAGTGAACTGGAACCGCTCCGGCAACATAAAATGAAAGAAGAACTTCGCCGTAAAATGGAAGATCAGTTGGGCAAAGAAAACTACGATGCCAACCGTTTGGAGCAGGAGATGATTTATTATATTGAAAAGATCGACATCAGCGAAGAGCAGGTTCGCCTCCGCAACCACTGCGATTATTTCCTCAACATCATTAAAGAAGATGACCAATCAAAAGGTAAAAAGCTGGGCTTTGTATTGCAGGAAATTGGCCGTGAGATCAATACCACCGGCTCCAAGGCTTATGATGCAGGCATTCAAAAACTGGTAGTACTTATGAAGGATGAACTGGAGAAGGCAAAAGAACAGGTGTTGAATGTGTTGTAACACCACCCCGTCTGACGCCCTCGTCTGACGGGTGTACTACTTCGCTGAACTACATAGTTTACAGTGAACCGCACATCAATCAAAACAGTCTTTTTTATTTTATCTGCATTGCGTTTTGTTTATCGGCTTTTGGATTTTCAATTATCCCCGCATTACATTTGTAAAAATATTCCGCTTGAAACATTTCCTCAGATTGAAGATTGTTGCACTTACCACCTGCCTGTTTTTATACAGCTGTACGCAAATAGATACGTTTGAAAAAAACATTCAGATTCCCAAACATGAGTGGAGCTACAGCCTTCAACCCGAAATCAGGTTTACCATTACCGATACCGTTTCTGCATATAATATTTTTGTAACGCTTCGTCATACAGATGCTTATGCTTATAAAAATATCTGGCTGTTTATATCAACACAACAACCCGGCGACAGCAGCTTTCATAAAGAACGCTTTGAGCTGCTGCTTCAAAACCAAAACGGTGAATGGATTGGTACCGGCATGAGCGATATTTGGGAAGTACGTTACCCGTTGTTCAGCAATATCCTATTTAAAAAACAAGGAACTTATACCATTCGTTTACAGCAAACCATGCGTGATAATCCTTTACTGCATATTATGAATGCCGGTATCCGTATAGAAAAAGCAAAATAATGGCCTACACCAATAAAGTTTTTCGCTTTGGGAATTTTTCATTCTGGTTCTGGATCCTGTTTATTTATATACTGGCAGCATTGATCTGGTGGTTTATATCTCTGGAACAGCAAAGCAGTGAAATGAGTGACCTGAAATTAATGTTGCTTCAAAAAGATGACCCGCAATACATCATTAAACAGCAGGAAGTACAGCAATACAGAAAAAGACAATCAGCAAAATTTGTGGGCGAAGGCCTTACCTTTCTTGCACTCATTGTTACCGGCGCAGCATTTGTGTATCGTTCCATCCGAAAGCAGATTGAAGTATCCTCCCTGCAGCAAAATTTTATGATGGCCATTACGCATGAATTAAAAACTCCCATCGCCACCACAAGATTGAGTTTGGAAACATTGCTTCGGCGAAAGCTCGATGAAGTGCAGCAACAGAAATTATTACTCAGCGCTTTGAGCGAAACCAACCGTTTGAATATTCTTACCAATAATATCCTGCTGGCATCGCAGATGGAAGAAAAAAGTTTTCAGCGTGAACATGAACAAATAAACCTGGCCGATCTGGTAGAAACGGTTGTAAATGATTACAAGAACCGTTATCCGCAACGCAGAATTGAAGCCAGCGCCGATAAAGATCTGTATATTGATGGCGATGAACTGCTGATGCAGATAGCTTTGAGCAATCTCATTGATAATGCACTGAAATATGCACCCAAAGAAAGCCCTGTTTATATTGATTTGATGGAAGATGAAGATATTATCCAGTTAAAAGTAAGTGATGAAGGGCCCGGCGTGGCTGATGAGGAAAAACGAAAGATCTTTCAGAAGTTTTACCGCAGCGGCAATGAGAATACAAGAAAAGCAAAAGGAACAGGATTGGGATTGTATTTAACCAAAAAGATTATTGAAGATCATAATGGTGAAATATTTGTGATGAACAATACACCGCACGGAAGTATTTTTGTGATGCAGTTTTAGCAGGTATGGCATACTTTGGAAGTATGCCCTACCTATTAACAGTTTTAAACTAAACAATCATGTCAGCCTCAAACAAAGCATCCATATTACTCGTAGAAGATGAAGAGCATTTGCAGGATGCTTTAAAATTAAACCTGGAACTGGAAGGCTACGAAGTAACAACCGCCAATGATGGCGTTGCAGCCCTCAAAGCAATTGAGGATGAATATTTCGACCTCATCATCATGGATGTGATGATGCCTGAAATGGATGGCATCAGTGCAACAGAAAGCATCCGCATCCGCAAGAACGATGTACCCATTCTCATGCTCAGCGCTAAAAATACTTCCGGCGACAGAGTATTGGGTTTAAGGAAAGGGGCTGATGATTATCTTACCAAACCTTTTAACCTGGAAGAGTTGTTGCTGAGGGTAGAAAAACTGATTAAGAAAAATAAAAAGATACAGGATAAAGATACGGTTGGTGAAACTTACAGCTTTGGAAAAAACAGTATTGACTTTAAAGCGCAGGAGGCATTTAACTTCAAAGGCGAAAAAATTCAGTTAAGTAAAAAAGAAAGCATGTTGCTGCAACTGCTCATTGAAAACCAGAACGAGGTGGTAACCCGTGAAAAGATCTTACAGCAGGTTTGGGGGTATAATGTTTATCCCACCACAAGAACCATTGATAATTTTATTCTCAACTTCCGTAAATATTTTGAAGAGGATAGCCGCAACCCTGTTTATTTCCATTCTGCAAGAGGGGTGGGGTATCGGTTTGTAAATGAGGGGTGAATAATTGGAACCGCCTTATATAAATAACAGATGTCTTTCAAGATATTTTTATACAAGGGGTTGGCAGTACCAGCAATAAATTTCCATACTTCGCCAATGCAAAACGCTGGCAGTCATAGTATTTCACCTCTAAATCACTTCTTACTCAGACTGACATTAACTTGAATCATACAGCAAAACCTTTACATTTGTATGAATGGAAAAAATCGGTTTTATAGAGATAAGAATAACAGGTTCAAAAGGAAACCTTGACCTGTCCCCTGATAATTATGATATTCGGGAGATAATATCTATTCTTGAAAACGCTGAAAACCTTTTATTTTCTGGAGACAAGCGAGAAAGACCAACAATAAGCTATAAAATTGAGGAGGGTTCAGTAAAGCATATTCTTAAAACTTCAATTCAATATATTATTGGGTTCAATGCAATCATAGGGCAGGTAAATCAAGTTCAAACTATCGATTTTCTTGACCTTGGGACTGCAAAAGCATTTGAAAATATACAAGAAATTGCAACAAAGAAGAATTACATTTTCAGCATTAAAACATCACTTGATAACACCAATGAAGTAAAAGTTGATAAAACAACTCGCTTTTTTAGAACAGAGGCTATTTGGGCAGATGCTGAATTTTACTTTTATGGCAAGTTGACTAATGCAGGGGGAAAAGACAAAGCAAATATTCATGTTTTTACAGAAGAACTTGGAACAGTTCGAATTCAGACACCAATAAGTTTCTTGGAGCAGTATGATGAAAACTTGCTTTACAAAACATTCGGAATAAGAGCTACTGGTAAGCAACATTCGGAAACAGGTGAAATTGATACATCAACTCTTAAATTCATTGAATTAGTTGACTATCATCCGAAATATGATGAACACTATCTCAAAGCTCTTAGAGATAAAGCAAAAAAATCTTGGCTTGGCAACATTAATCCAGACAATTGGCTAAGAGAAATCAGAGGAGGCTATGACGCATAAATCAGTATTACTTGACACAAGTTTCTTCCTTCGTTTCCTAAACGAAACTGATCCTTTATTCAAAAATGCTGATGGTTATTTTCGCTATTTTTTACAGAAAGAAATCACAATGATGATTTCAACAATTAGTGTAGCCGAGTATTGTGTTGGAGGAGATATGAACGAATTACCGTTAAAGAATTTACAAATAGTTCCTTTCAATCTGGTGTCATTCAAAAAAAACTGGTGAGTTTGCTAAAATTGTATTTCATAATAAAGGGAAGCTAAAACTTAAAGAGAGAAATATTATTCCTAATGATACAAAACTTTTTGCCCAAGCAGACACTGAAAAATCTATAGAATTTTTTTTATCGTCCGATAATGAAAGCATTAAAATTTACAACCTTCTTAAACAAGAAACATCACCGAAGTTTCAGTTTATTGACTTGAATATCCCTTTCCATCAAACATTTGGAGTTCTTGACCTTTAATTTGAGAAGAACAAACAGTCAACACCTGTTTAACGTTAAATGCTATTCATCATTTCACTCATTGCTTAACTTGTTTTTCATACCTTAACACAAACAAGTTCAGATGAGCAGAAATTATTTCCCTTTGTTATTGATTCTTCTTTGCAGTTGTGCACAACAAAAGCAAAATAAAAAATCAACTGTTAATCCTGACGAATGGGTGATGATGGGCTTTTTAAAAGCAGATAGCCTCAATCCCATTCTTGAGCCAGATTCTATGCAACACTTCATCTGCCCCATCAGCAAAAAAACAGTGAACTGGGAAGAACGAAATGTATTAAACCCATCAGCAGTAGTAAAAGATGGTAAAGTGTATTTGCTTTACCGGGCGCAGGATCATGCTATGACTTCACGTCTTGGTTTGGCAGTAAGTGAAGATGGCTTACATTTTTCCAAAATGCCTGAGCCCGTTTTCTTTCCTTCAAATGACAACATGAAACAATATGAATGGAAAGGAGGTGTGGAAGATCCACGTATTGTGGAAAGTGAAGACGGTACTTATGTTCTCACTTATACTTCTTATGATGGGAAAACCGCAAGATTGTGTCTGGCAACATCAAAAGATTTAAAAAGCTGGACTAAACATGGTCTTGTATTTAGCAATAAAAAATACAAAAACACCTGGTCAAAATCGGGAGCGATAGTAGCGAAGCAAACAGGAGAAAAAATCATCGCAACAAAAATCAATGGCAAGTACTGGATGTATTTTGGTGATACGGATCTGTTCATGGCATTCTCCGATGATTTGATTCATTGGACCGTTGCTGAAAATGAAGAAAGCAAAAAGATGATTACTGTATTGCACCCACGCATGGGTTATTTTGATAGCCGCCTGGTAGAACCCGGCCCTTTTGCTTTGATACAGAACGATGGTATTCTTTTAATCTACAACGGAAGTAATGCGGCCAACTTCAATGACACCACCATGCCAAAATTTACTTACAGTGCCGGGCAGGCTTTGTTTGATAAGCACAATCCTTACAAACTGATTGACAGAACCCAAACCAATTTTATTCAACCTGATAAAGATTATGAAAAAGTGGGTGAAGTAAATGAGGTTTGCTTTGTGGAAGGATTGGTTTATTTCAAAAACAAATGGTTTTTGTATTATGGCACTGCCGATTCAAAAATTGCAGTGGCGGTGAGAGAAGAAGTAAAATAAATCAGTGTAACAGTAAAAAAGTTTTTCAAACTTTTGAGTTCTTTGTTCCAGTTTCGTGTTCTTTGAATAAACCCCATTGAAGAACTTAGTAACACAAAGGTTACGAAGGTTTTTTTGTACTCTTGGTGAAACTCTTCGTGTTCTTAGTGAAACATACACGAAAAAAGTATTTTAAAACAGATGGTTACGCAAAGCACACAAAGGAGCCACAAAGATTACGAAGATTTTTTTGTGCTCTTGGTGAAACTCTTCGTGTATTCTTAGTGGTACAAATTTTTCATAATCTTCTTCTTGGGGTAACACAAAGGAGTCACAAAGTTTACGAAGATTTTTTTGTGCTCTTGGTGAAACTCTTCGTGTTCTTAGTGATGCAAATTTTTCATACCCTTCTTTCCGCCTCACCCATCAACTCTATTGCTGCCAGCAGTAACTGATCTTTTGCATTACTCATTTCAATGCCGCTGAATATTTTCATTTCACACTCTGCAGCAAACTTCTGAAATTGAACAGCAAGCTCATTGTATTGTTTTTGCTTTAGCGTGTATGTAATAAAGGAATTGCTGATGTGATGAGAACCAATCTGCAGCTTCTCTATGAAAAACTCCTGTACAGCTTCCAGCAGCAAGGTATAAAACTGTTTATGATGCAAACCATCCTGCACATGAACAGCAGGATGCAGAAATTCGGCAATTGTTTTTTGTGGCTTCAGTACTTCTTCCTTTTGTTGTGCAGCAACAGCATTTATTTTTTCAGTGGATGGCTGTTTCCTTATTACAAAAAAGAAAATACCGGCTGCCAGTAAAATAACTCCGCCACCACCTGCTAACCATACCCAGGCAACAGTTCCTTTTTTTGTTACGCTTGTTTGCTCGTCATTATTTACAACCGTTTTTTGTTTCACTGCATCCGTAACATGCAGGCTTAACGGTTGTGTGCTGAGTGTTTGATATGTTTTTGTTTTTTCATCAAAATAAGAAAAGCGGATAACAGGAATTTCAAACAAGCCTGTTTTTGAAACAGAAAAAGGGATGTCAAATGTTTTTGTTCCGCTGATGGGTGAAGTTGTTTTATCAATATCCTCCTGCATGTTTGCTTCAAACGAATCAACACCTGCCGGCCAGTTTACCGTTGGGGCTGTAATCATAGGAAGGTTCCCGTTTCCTTTGATGGTAATGCGCAGTGTAGCATTATCATTTGCAGCAATTCTGTCATTCAGCAAACCGGCTTCCATGGTAAACTTACCAACAGCTCCATTAAAAGTTTCGGGTTTGTTTTTTTCCGGAAGCTCCAGTACGTTTACTTTCATCTCATTGCTTTTCCATACTGCTTTTTCTTCAATGATGTTTTCACTGCTGATCTCTGCCTCTTTCATTTTTTCCATCATTGCATCCAGCCATGCACCCGTTTCTTTGCTGCCGGTTGTTTTTGCTTTTATCATCCGCACAACATTTTCTATTTCCAACGGTTCAATACTCAGCTCTCCGGCCTGCAATGGAAACAACTGCACCTTGCGGATGAGGTAGCAGTTGAATATTTTTCCGTTCAGCATTTCTTTTGAAAAAATCCCGGCTTCCGGTTGCTCAAGGTCAATCACCGAAAAACCATTCAGTGAAGGCCTTTTTACAATTTTTGATTCAATATCCAACCGTGTAAACAATTTAAACGTGGCAAGTATGGTTTCGCCAACATAACAGGTATGCTTATCAACCGTTGCTTTTACAAATAAGTTTTTTGCAATTTTTTCTTTTGCGTTTTCTCCCGGCAATAAATAATTCTCTGATTTTTTTTCTTCTTCAACTATGGCATCGGTTACAAAAATCACCAGCGGCGCTGATGTTATCACTTTGCCTTTTGCTTTTACAATGGCCGATGCAATGGGAAGTTTGCCTTTGATCTTTGCCCGGAGTAATATGGAGTAACTTACATATTCAGTGAGCGAACCGTTCACCCATGTCCAGCCGTTTGTCTGTTCCAACCTGCTCATCTGTTCAAAATTTCGGAAAGATGGTGCTTTAAATTCATCCACTTCGGTTGTTCCCTCTACATCAAATTGCAATTGAAATGTTTCGTTTTGCTGCACCACTGTTTTACTTGGTATCACAGATATTTTTACCTGTGCAGTAACAGTTGCACTTATCAATAATGCAAATGATAAAATAAAATGATATGGTTGTACCCTGCACATGAAACAACAAATTTAGAACAAGCCCCTTGTTCTGCCACAACCCTTGCTGTAAGGTGATGTTAAATGATGATGGTTCTGGCAGTATTAATTGTTCAATAAAGCACAAAAGATGATGTGGAAGATTAGCTGCCAGATTTTTTTAGAAAGAACCGTCCCTCTCTTTTGGAGAGGGATAAGAGAGTGAGGCCTTACAAATCGCCCAGTTGCGGCCTGATGAGAATTTCTTCCACACAAGCCTGTGCTGAAAGTTGGGAGGCAGCATAAATCATCTTTGCAATATCGCTTGCTTCCATAATGCGGTTTTTGGAGTTGTCGAAACCATCCCATGAATCAGTGAGTACAGCTCCGGGAAAAACAGACGTTACTTTAATGTGACAGGGTTTTAATTCTTCCCGTAAATTCTGACTGAAACCATTCAAAGCAAATTTACTGATGCTGTAAGAACCGCCGCTTTTATATGCACTTAAAGATGCAATGGAACACATATTGAAGATATGTCCTCTTGAACCGGTTGAAAGATTTTGTTTCATCATAACAGGCAATAACTTTCTTGTGAGATGATAAGCGCTGTACAAATTCACTGCAATCATATCTTCCAGTAACCCATCTTCTTCATTATGAATACTGCCGGGTAAAAAATTACCTGCATTATTCACCAATACATCAATGGAAATACCGTTGTCCAATAACCAATGACCAAAACTCTCCACTTCTTCTTTCTTACTGAGATCCCTTGCCTTGGCTTTCACTTTTACACCGGGATATTTGATGAGCAACTCTTCCATGGTTTTATACAAAGCCGCTTCGTTCTTTGAACACAGATATAATGCATGCCCGTTTGCAGCAAACACTTCTGCAATTGCCTTACCAATTCCACGTGATGCGCCGGTGATAACTACATTCATCATTTTAGATTTAAGATTGTAGATTGCAGATTTATGTAAAACTTCAATTTTAATTCATGAATACTTCAGGTCTGCATCCTGTACAAATCTAAAATTGAAAATCTACAATCTGAAATGAATTATAAACATCTCTTTTTCGATCTTGATCATACCCTCTGGGATTTTGATGCCAATGCCATGGAAACCTTAGCCAATGTTTATAAAGATCTGCACTTGGCAACTGAAGGAATTCACGACTTTGAACTTTTCTGCAAACAATACCTGCATCACAACGCTGTTTTGTGGGATCGTTATCATCATGGTTTTATTACAACTGAAGAATTGAAATGGAAACGGATGTGGCGTACCTTACTGGAGTTTAAGATTGGCAGCGAAGAACTGGCAAGGAAAATGAGTGATTATTTTCTGGAAGTACTCCCCACCAAACAAAATCTCTTCCCTTACACACACGAAATTCTGCAACATCTCAAACAGAAAGAATACAAGCTGCACCTCATCACCAATGGTTTTGAAAAAACACAATGGAGCAAGTTAGACAACAGCCAATTAGGTAAATACTTTGAAGAAGTTATCACCAGCGAAACCAGCAACAGCTTAAAACCCAACAAGGAAATTTTTGAATATGCACTGAATGTTGCCGGTGCCTTGTTACATGAAAGCATCATGATTGGTGATAACCTTGATGCCGATATACAAGGCGCTATGAACGCAGGAATGGATTCTGTTTTTGTAAATCACTTAAAAGTAAAGACGGAAGTAAAGCCTACTTACATCATTTACCATTTAAAAGAACTGGAAGATATTTTTTAATGGTGAACAGGCAAAACAGCAGCTACCGTATCTGCACACCCAAAAGGTGTCTGTACACATAAATAATTTAAGATGTAAATACCGGAAGTTATTTTTATACGGTGTCAGGCACTTTGCAAGTGCACAGGCACCGGTTAATATTCCGCCAGCACCGTAATTCCTGCCTGCACTTTTTCATTCAGCTTTACATTGATCTTTGTTCCCGGAGGTAACAACAGATCAACCCTTGAACCAAATTTAATAAAGCCCAGCTCACCGCCCTGCTCAACTTTTTGTCCCGGCTGCAGATAGTTAACGATGCGTTTGGCCACAGCGCCTGCAATTTGTTTTACAAGAATGGTAATGTGCCCATTACTCAACACTACACTGTGCCGTTCATTTTCTGTAGATGATTTGGGATTCCATGCTGCCAGGTATTTCCCTTTGTGATATTGGGAATATTTTACTTCGCCCGCAACAGGATTTACATTCACATGCACATTAGCCGGACTCATGAACACACTCACCTGGATACGTTTGTCTTTGAAATATTCAACATCTGTAATTTCTTCAATCACCACCACCTTGCCATCGCAGGGGCTGTAAATGGCATGTTCATTTTTGGGAGTTACCCGTTTGGGAATACGAAAAAAAGAAATGATAAATAATAAGAGCAGCAGTGTTACGGAAAATATGAACCAGCAAAGCACCGGTGAGGCCGGACTTAAAAAATTAAATCCCAGCAGATTGATAATTACAAACAAAAATGCTGCAATGGAAATACTTTTAAATCCTTCTCTGTGAATAGTCATGTAAAACAATTGAGCTGCGAAAGTACAAAGATTCGGCTTACTCATATTTCTGTAAGCCAAACTTCTTCCAGTGTTCTTTGGCAAAAGCAAGAAACGCCGGAGGCGCTTTGCTGAAAGCAGCATCAACAGTCATCGTGCCGCCAATGGTATCTTTCTGCAAAATCATCAGTTCTTCCCCACGAATGGCATACTTATTACCTCCTTCATACATGATGAGTTTTTTTTCATTAGGACTCACATCGCCCCTGCAACTGAGAGCATACACCATTGTTATTTCGGCCAACCCGTTTTTATCCAGGTCGGTAATGGCAAGATGATCATCATAAAACCTGCATGTAATATCCAATTCGCAATCATTAATAAAATCATTCATCTTCCACTGCTGTACAAAACCAGTGTCTGTTTTTTGATACAATATTGCTGAGAGTTTGGCAGAAGCATTTGTGTTGCCTTTTTCAATATAAGAACCTGTTTCATACAACACCAGCCAGTTTTCACCGGATGCATCATGCCATTTTTTTGCACGCTTTAATTGAAATGCATTGGGCAATGGCAGCAAAGCACTAACTGCTGCTGTTACTTCCTCAGCTTCAGAAAACATTTGTGCGTTTGTGTTTTTCGTCTCCCGTTGTGCCTGCTGTTTCCCTTTTTCTTTACAGGAAAAAAGAAATATCAAAACAAGTAATAAATAATAGCGCATTTCTTAGAAGCCGTTTATAAATAAAAAATATTTCAGTATGTAGCCGTTGGTGGGGACACCAACGGCGGCGTGCCGTGGTCGGTGTCCCCACCGACCACATAAGATTATAAGCATAAAAGATAAATTCACCTTATTCAATTATTTTTAAGAACAACCACACAAACGGAATTGCCAGCAGGAGAGAATCAAAGCGATCTAAAAATCCGCCATGCCCCGGCATAAAACTACCACTGTCTTTTACATCTGCCAATCGTTTTAATTTACTTTCCATCAAATCACCAACAGTTCCGGCAATGGATGCAATGGCTGCAATGCAGGCCCAGAGCCATGCAGAAGAAGGCTGACTCCAGTAACCTAAAGCACCCATCACCACAACGGCTAAAATAATGCCGCCCATTGTTCCTTCCCATGTTTTTTTGGGAGAGATGGGGCTCAATGGAGTTTTGCCAATCAATGATCCAACGATATACGCCATAGTATCATTAATCCAGATAGAACCAACGATGATCAATGGAACAACATAGCCGCTGATCTCAGCCAATAAAGTTGATAAGTTTGTAAATGTATCATCGCCATTTTGCGGTAACCACATGGCACCGCTGCGGATGTTGAGCAGCAAAGCCCAGCTCAATGAAATATAAATTAATCCAAAGAATGAATAAGCCGTGTTTTTAAAAACAATTTGTTTAGAAAACAATAACTCACTGATTGGAATAATTAACAGAGAAATCAATGTCAATACCCATCCAATTGAATAAAGCGAAACAGTGTTTGACAGGTACCAATTGTTGGTAAAGAATAACATCAACCCGTAACCTCCAATCATCACACCGTATTTATGAAAAGGATTGATGGTTGCATAACCGGGGTCAATCAGGCCAACCAGCTTCTGGTATTCAAACCAGCAACCGAAATGGATGATGCTGAACAGCACAAGAAAACTCCATTGGTTCCATAACAAACCAATGAGCATGATAGCTGCAAATAAAACTGCAGTTAATGCACGGATTTGAAATGTTTGCCAATTGAAAGCCATACAGTTTTTGTTGCTCTTTATGGGTTAAGAAAGATAATCTTTTTGCCCGGTATGTGAAGTTTCTGCAATACTGTCGGGATATACTTTTGTTGCAGTCATTTTTTTCAGCAACACAAACAAACCAATCACAATGGCTGCGCTGATGATCCCTGCCCACCAGGGAGCGCTCTCCCCAACTTCCATATCAATCTTCTTGTCCTTGGTGTACTGCCAGTACAGAATTGTTATCATCAACGCATTATTAAAGAAGTGTGCAAGAATGCTGTACCATAAATTACCGGTGTAATAAAAGATATACCCCAGTATCATACCCAATCCCAAACGGGGAATAAATCCATACCATGAAAAATGAATGGCACTGAAGATGAAACCTGTAATGAAAATTACAAGCCAGGGAGTTTTAAACCAGCGCATGAAAATATTCTGCATACCGCCCCTGAAGAAAACTTCTTCAACTACTGCAGGCATCAGTGCAATAATGAACAAAGCAATTACATAATCCAATGGCGATTTAAAAGTTGCCATCAGCTTTACCTGTTCAGCATACTGCGATTCCATGGTATCAAATACTTTTTTCATGCCGGCTGAGATTGGAATTGCCTTGTTGATTTCAGCTAAAAAACCAACCAGCGGCAACGCACACAGCATAATAAGGCCGGCAGTTAAAACTCTTTCAACCTTTATTCCTTTTCGGAAGCCCAATCGCTGAAACGGATGGATGGATGCAATTCTTGCAGTAATAACTGCAGGTATAAAAAAAACAATAATGGTTGATACTACCTGTATCATTTTTACTGCATCTATATTGGCAGGGTCAAGCATATCCTTTCCCATTGTAAGTACAGATTTGCCCGTCATCATTATCCAAATTGGAATTGCTGCTGCACTGCCAATTACAAAACTGCCTATCCAGATGCCAATCAGAATTAAAAACTCTACTCCCGGCTCTAATTTGCGCTGATATTGATATTCATTCATACTGACTCGAAGAAAGTGGTTAAATTTGCAATTCTTTTTGATCGTGGTAAAGATAGGTAACATATCGCTTCCTGAGTTTCCGCTCCTGCTTGCTCCTATGGAGGACGTAAGCGACCCGCCGTTTCGTGCTGTTTGTAAAGACAATGGCGCTGATCTCATGTTCAGCGAATTCATCAGCAGTGAAGGTTTGATACGTGATGCGATGAAGAGTTTGAAAAAATTAGATTTTGAAGAAGAAGAGCGCCCTTTCGGTATCCAGATTTTTGGTGGCGATGAAGAAGCATTGGGCCTGAGTGCTAAAATTTGTGAAACGGTAAATCCTGATTTGGTTGATATCAACTTCGGTTGCCCGGTGAAAAAAGTAGCCATGAAAGGCGCTGGTGCCGGCGTGTTGAAAGATATTGATCTAATGGTTCGTTTAACCGCTTCTGTTGTTAACTCAACTTCATTACCTGTAACGGTAAAAACAAGATTGGGTTGGGATGATAATACAAGGAACATTGAAGAAGTAGCCGAACGTTTGCAGGATGTGGGTATAAAAGCGTTGAGCATTCACGGCCGTACACGCACACAGATGTACAAAGGTGAAGCCGACTGGACATTGATTGCTAAAGTGAAGAACAATTCCCGAATCAACATTCCCATCTTTGGTAATGGTGATATTGACAGTGCTGAAAAAGCAGTGGAATATAAAAACCGTTATGGTGTTGATGGAGTGATGATTGGTCGTGCTGCCATTGGTTATCCATGGATATTTAACGAAATCAAACATTTTATAAAAACAGGTGAGCATCTTTCACCACCAACTATTGAACAAAGAGTGGAAGTTTGTAAAAAGCATTTGCATAAATCGTTTGCCTGGAAAGGACCAAAGGTTGGCATTTTTGAAATGCGCCGTCATTATGCTAATTATTTAAAGGGCTTGCCTAATATAAAAGAATTCCGCAGCAGGCTTGTTATTTTAAATACGGTTGAAGAAATTGATGCAGTACTGGATGAAATTGTTACAAAGTTCAGTGGTTTTGAATTTGCACATTCAAAAATTGAGCTCATCAATTATCATGAGAAGTGTCCGGTGAATTAACAGGCCGGGGTCGGGACGCTCCCAGCGACCTGAACCATTAGCTGAATTTCCGGGTCGGGACGCTACAAGCGGCCTGAACCATTTTCTCAAAGAATATTATCTTCATGGAAACATACCACCATGAAATTCATCTCAAAAGAGTTTTATCACATTTACAACCGTGGCAATAATAAACAACCTATCTTTTTTAATGATAGCAATTATTTATTTTTTCTAAAGAAGATAAGAGAACAATTATTGCCCGTAGCCGACATTGTTGCCTTTTGTCTTATGCCGAATCATTTTCACCTTCTTTTGCATACAAATGAAAACAGTAATACAAAAAGAAAATCGTTTGGGAGTAAACCCATGCAAGAACTCCCTTACAGACTTGGGATTTTATTAAGCAGCTATTCACAGGCAATCAATATTCAAAACAAAACTAGTGGCTCTTTATTTCAACAAAAGACAAAAGCAAAGATTTTGTGTGCTGAGGTAAACGGGGGAATTGAAAACTATCTTGAAAACTGTTTTTTCTATATTCATCATAATCCATTGGCTGCCGGATTGGTAAAGAATTTGAATGAATGGATTTATTCTTCTTATCTTGATTATATTGGATTAAGAAGCGGAACTTTGTGCGACAGATCACTATTCTTTAAACATAGCGGATTAACGATAACTGATATTATCGGCAGATCAAACACTGCTTTGCCGGAAGAAATGATTCAGAAATTGTATTAGGGTTCAGGCCGCCTGTAGCGTCCCGACCCTGCTGGCAGCTTGAAATTAAAAGAGCATTCTTCAGGAACCGTATGCAGACCGATGCATTAGCACGCAACCATAAAGCTACCTGTTTGTTTTACAGGGGAAACAAAAAATCATTCAGTTCCTGTTATTTGATTGCCAATATCAAACCATTAACAACACAGCTACATAATGACAAATGGCAGCAGCTAACACAAACAAATGCCAGATGACATGATGATAATAAAATTTTCTCCATAAATAAAATAAAACACCAATGGTATATAAAATACCGCCAATTATGATCATCGTAAGCACCGGCCCCGGAATTGTTACAAAAAATTGTTTGCCGCTAAAAATTAAAATCCATCCCATTCCCAGGTAAACAAGGGTTGATAAGTAATTAAACCTGCCTGTAAAAAAAAGTTTGAACACGATACCTAAAATAGTAAGGCCCCACAATACACTGAGCATAGTGATGCCTGTTGCATTCATCATGTAGTTAAGCAGAAAGGGTGTATAGGTGCCGGCTATTAAAAAGTAAATACTGATATGATCAAAAACATGCAACACACTCTTTGCCCTGGGATGCTGAAAGGCATGATACAAAGTTGAAAAACTAAATACCAGCAGGAAACAAAATCCAAAGACAGCAGCACCAACAACTGCAATTTTATTGTCATTATTTGCCGCTAAAGCACTCAATACAGGTAGTGCTGCAATACCAAAAATAATTCCAATGCCATGTGTTATACTGTTGGCAATTTCTAAACGTAAATCATGATGAGGATGATTCATAACTTATTTTTCTAATTCTTCTATTACTTCTTTACTCAAAGGAGAAACAGCCGGATCAAAATAATGAACAAGGTTGCCATTTTCATCAACAAGATATTTTGAAAAATTCCAACCGGGTTGTTTATTGTTCCATCCGTTTTTAGTGGAATCAGAAAGCCAGTTGAACACATTGTTCTGTTCAATCCCTTTTACAACAGATGATTTTTTCATCATTGGAAATGTTACACCAAAATTAACTTTGCAAAACTGTGCAATATCTTCATCGCTGCCCTTTTCCTCCTCTTTAAAATCATTGGCAGGAAAGCCAAGAATTACTAATTTATTCTGATACTGCTCATATAATTTTTGCAACTCATCGTATTGTCTTGTAAAACCGCAATCGCTTGCCGTGTTAACAAGCAATACTTTTTTACCCTTCATTTGAGAAAAATCAAAATCACTGCCGTTATTGGCAATTGACTTTAAAGAATAAAACGATACCGGTGGTTGCACCTGCTCTTTCCCGAATGATTTTGCACTTTTCCCCCTGCTCCACATGAACAAAGGATAAATAGTTTTCAATATTTTTTGTCTCAGCGTCATATCTTTTGAATTTCTGTTTACAAACAAAACATATCCTGTTACAGCCAATAACAACAATAAAAATATTCTGATTGTCTTTTTCATTACCTGATTACCATTTTATACAACTTTAATTTTCCTTTAAACGGCGGATATTTTATTGCAGGATCAAACCAGGTGGGTGTTTTCATCACTGCTTTTTGATGACTGAATGTTAAGAAAGAATGTTTGCCATGATAAGCACCCATACCGCTGAACCCTCTTCCGCCAAATGGCAAATGATGATTGGTTAAATGCCAGCTTGCATTATTCACACATCCGCCACCAAACGGCACCTTCTGCAGCCACCATTCTTCATTTTTACTGCTGTTTGTAAAAATGTAAAATGCCAGTGGGTTTTTATTTTGTTCAATTATTTTCAACGCCTCTTCTTTCGTTGCAAATGAAATAACAGGGACGATGGGTCCAAAAATTTCATCCTGCATAACGGGAGCATCCATTGAAACATTTTCAATAATTGTTGGTTCAATAAACATTTTACTTTTATCATATCGCCCTCCGTAAGCAATGGTTCCCTGGGTTAAATAACTAACCAGCCTGTCAAATTGTTTTTCATTAATTATTTTTCCATAGCTGTAGCTTTCTTCGGGTTGATCACTGTAAAACTTTCTGATGGTTTGTATAAGAACACGGATAAATTTTTCTTTTACCGTTTGATGCACCAGCAGGTAATCAGGAGCCACACACATTTGCCCTGCATTTGAAAAAGTGGTAACAGCAATACGTCGGGCTGCTACTTCAAGGTTGGCATCTTCATCAATTACACAAGGGCTCTTACCTCCCAGTTCCAACGTTACAGGCACCATGTCTTTGGCAGCCATTTGGTAAATGAGTTTACCAACAGTTGTACTTCCTGTAAAAAATACATGATCAAAATGGAAGTTGTTCATCAATTCAGGAATTACAGAAACCCCATGCCCCTGTACATGAAGAATATATTCAGGAGGAAATATTTCATTGATGATTTTTGCTTTGATATCAGAGGTGTTTGGCGCAAACTCACTGGGCTTTAAAACCACGCAATTGCCGGCAGCAATAGCTCCAACCATTGGGGTGAAGGATAATTGCAGAGGATAGTTCCATGGGCCAATGATCAATACCACACCCAATGGCTCCCGGTAAATATAACTCGATGAAGGCATGTTCAGCAAATTAGTTGGAACCTTCTCAGGCTGCATCCAGCTCTTCAGATTTTTTAATGTAGCATTGATTTCTGCAATCAGGAACCCGGTTTCTGTTACCCAACTTTCTTCAGGGCTCTTTTTCAAATCGGCATACAATGCATCATGCAGTTCTTTTTCATATTTCAATACCGCCTTCTTCAATTTTATCAACTGCTCTTTACGAAATGCATACGTACGTGTTGCGCCACTGTTATAATATTGCCGCATATTTTCCAATTGCTGCTTTACCGTTTGCTGGTTCATCTTTATTTTTTTAATGAAATATTATCAAGAGCAGATTATTTCCGTACACTCTTTGTAAAACGGCTGCTGTTTCTAATCTTCCCTCTCGTTTAGTTTTTTTACTTGCAGCCTCAAATTAAGGAATTAAAAATTACGGTTTCGTTCTGAAATTCAACCCTTTTTTGTTTGAATTTTTGAGAAAGCTCAATTAAACATCTCTGGTGTAAAAAGTGCCCTTTCGGAACATCCTCCTTATTAGCCCGGCGAAAGAAAGAAGGTCAGGGAAATAAGTAACTTTGTTTTATGACGGATGAATATTTCATGAAACAGGCATTGAAAGAAGCACAACTTGCTTATGAAGAAGGTGAAGTACCGGTTGGAGCTGTGGTGGTGATAGATGGCAAATTGGTTGCCCGTGGCCATAACATGGTTGAGAAGTTGAATGACCCCACTGCCCATGCAGAAATGATAGCGTTGACTTCTGCTTTCAGTTTTATTGGCGCTAAATATTTACCCGAAGCTACTTTGTATGTAACGGTTGAGCCTTGTTTAATGTGCACCGGTGCTTTGTACTGGAGCAAAGTAAGCAGAATTGTATGGGGGGCTGATGATGAAAAAAACGGTCATAAAAGAATTACGAAAGACGAATTCCCTTTTCATCAAAAAGCTGAGGTAACAACAGGTGTGTTGAAAGAAGAATGTGCAAGGCTGATGAAAGATTTTTTTATTTCAAAACGATAGTTATGGCAAAAGCAGTATCAAAAAAAATCACTGCCACGCACCCACGTACAAGTACCGAAAAGAAAATTGATGCGGCTATTTACGAGCCTTTTAAAGCAGCCATCCTGCACAGCCTCAAAGGCAGTAAAGGCAAAACGTTTTCTGAATTAACCGATGATGTGGTAAAGATCATCAGCAAACAACTGCCCGATTTTAAAAAATCCATCCCATGGTACACCATTTCTATTCGGCTTGATCTGGAAACAAGAGGCATTGTAGAAACCTTTGTTGAGAAAGGCAAGAAACTGAACCGTTTGAAGCCCGCTGGTATATAAAATTTGTGCCTTGTTTAATGTCTCTGGTTTTTTTACCGGGGTAAAAGCAATCGTCTTGCTTGTGGTCACTGATGAAAACCAGCTTAAGCATATTACAAAAGACATCTCTGATTTTCATCAAATTGCTAAAATCAGCAAGAATGCATTGAAAGAAGATTCTGCCAAACTGATGAGAGATTTTTTTGCATCAAAACGATAATACTTAAATATTTAGTTATTATTTTTGTTTTTCATTAGAATACTTACATATTCTGCCGAATTTAAGAATATATTTATCATATATACGAAATTAGTATAAATTCTTACTTTTTCTACCTGTTTATATCAAATATGCTATATTTACTATAATTTCGCCATAAATCGGTAAAATGCTGCCTTTTATGAATTTTAAGAATTCCATAGAACGAATTAAATCAAGACGAAAACAATTAAACTATACCCAAAAAGATATGGCAGAGTTGACAGGTTTGAGCGAACGAACCATTCGCTCAATTGAAAATGGAGAAGTTAGTACCAGCATTGAATCATTTATAAAAATCCTGGTTGTGTTGGGCCTTGAAATTAGTGTTCAAACTAAACCCATGAGTCATGAGAAAGGGGAAAGTACATTATAACGAAATAGTTGCTGGCATTATAACTGAAACAGATGATGGTGACTACATTTTTCACTATGATAATGATTATTTCTTTAACAGTGCTTACCCACCTATAAGTGTAACGCTCCCCAAATCAAAACAACAGCATTGTTCAAAAATTTTATTCCCCTTCTTTTTTAATATGCTAAGCGAGGGTGTAAACAAAAAGCTGCAAAGCCGAATGTTAAAGATTGACGAGGAAGATTATTTCGGTTTACTTTTAAAAACAGCAGCACACGAAACAATTGGTGCTATTACAGTTGAAGAAATAAATGATTGACATTCATAACATATCAGTTTGTCCCGGCACATTGGCTCCCGGCTTTGCTTCATACTCTCCTAAATGCATCAAAGAAGTTTTTGGAGGTAAGCGGGTAAGTCATATCCTTACATTTCCATCTCCACAAAAAGAAGATGATTCAAAAAAACTATTTCTTGAAAACCGAAGCCGTATTTCTATTTCCGGTGTTCAGGAAAAATATTCATTGAAACTGAATAAAAAAAAACTGGAGCTTACAGATAAAGGAGGTGAGTATATTCTAAAACCAATACCCGTTGATTTGCTCAATGTAAACCAGGTACCCGCAAACGAACACCTCACCATGCAAATAGCCGCACAGGTTTTTAAATTGATTACCGCTAAAAATGCACTCATCTTCTTTACAGATGGAGTGCCTGCTTATATTACCCGCCGGTTTGATGTTAAGGCTGATGGCAGCAGATGCCTTAAAGAAGATTTTGCATCTATTGCAGGTTACTCAGTATTAAATAAAGGAAAGGGTTTTAAATATGATTACAGCTATGAAGGTATTGCAAAGCTTATTGATATCTATATACCTGCAGCCATCAAAGCAAAAGAGCAATTGTTTCAACTTGTTGTATTTAACTACCTGTTCAGTAACGGAGATGCTCACCTCAAAAATTTTTCAAGAATTGATTGTAAAGGAGACGGTGATGCTTTTCTTGCACCGGCATATGATCTGATTAATACAAGAATACATATTGATGACGGTGATTTGGCTTTGCATAATGGTTTGTATGAAAAAGACTATGAACATCCAAGCTTCAGTACTTATGGCTTCTATGCCTATGATGATTTTTATGAGTTTGGTAAGCGGATTGGCCTTATTCCGCTGCGTATACAACGTATGCTGGCAAACTTCGTGCAGCACCAGGAAGCTGTTGAAGCCCTCACAATCTACAGCTTTCTAAGTTTTGAAATGAAAGCAGAGTATATACGGCTTTATAAGGATAAACAAAAAAGACTTTCTTTGTCGCTCCAAAAAATAATCTAATATGCAGCTCCCCGAAATACAGGGCTATTAAGATGAGCGATGTGCAAAAGAAAGAATTATAGGAATACCCGTTAAGTAAACCAAGCTTCCGTAATTTTGTAGTGTTGTCAGTATAACTTTTAAATTTAAAATATCATTTTTATGGCATTTACATTAGCACCTCTTCCATACGCACATAATGCATTGGAACCGCATATTGACACATTGACCATGCAAATTCATCATGGTAAGCACCACCAGGCTTATGTTGATAATCTCAATAAAGCCATTGCAGGTACAGAACATGAAAATAAAACACTGGAAGAGCTTGTTGCTGTTGCAGGAAGTATTTCGCCTGCTGTTCGTAATAATGGAGGTGGCCACTGGAACCATACTTTTTTCTGGGAATCATTAGCACCAAATACTGGCGGAGCACCAACAGGCGCTTTGGCCGATGCCATTACTGCAGCTTTTGGTTCTTTTGATGCGTTTAAAGAAAAATTTGCAGCAGCAGGCATGACACGTTTCGGCAGTGGCTGGGCCTGGCTACTTGTGAAAGATGGTAAACTCGAAGTAAGTTCAACCCCCAACCAGGATAATCCGCTGATGGAAGTTGCAGAAGTTAAAGGCAACCCCATTCTTGGAGTAGATGTATGGGAACATGCTTATTATTTAAAGTATCAAAATCGCCGTGCAGAATATTTAGCAGCTTTCTGGAATGTGATCAACTGGAATAAAATTTCTATCCGGTTTGCTGAAGCAATACATTAATATCAATTGATTCGTAAAAAATGAAGCCCCGCCCACTAAAGACGGGGCTTCATTTTTGCAGTAATTGTTATACTTTTTAAATTTAAAAGGGACTCGTAGTAAGTGTTATTACTTAATTTCTAAAGAAAACCCTGTTTGTAGTATTGTTTTTTTTTCTGCCTTATCTTTATTGAAATTGCTAAAATGAAAAGCTACCATTTTCTTCTGCTTTTTTTCCTCTATTCATTTTTATCAGCAGGTTTTTGCAGAAAAATTCCTGAATGTGAAGAATTTTCACGACTACCCTTTAGCAAGTTAAGAATAACATTTATTGATAGTGCAACCGGAAAATATATGTATGAGGAAATACAGTATGGAAGTTTATATAAGAAAAATAGTTTAAACGTTTTCTTAGAAGATGGAGCACCTGTTTTACTTACCTTTTCCAGAAATCGTATCCCCAATACACTTTTTGCATATTATGTAATTGGTATTGGCAGCATTGTTTTAAATAATTCTGATATAAGTGAAGATGGCACTGAAAAGTCAAGAAAATTTTTTCTTCAATACAATTCTGTCGAAAGAGATACCATTACAACAGCTTTTAAAGCACAAAAAACTAAATGTGGTTCTATTTTTAGTTATTTAAAAGTTTACTATCATAATAAGTTAATTGGAAGTTTTTTTAACACTGTAGTCGGAGATATTACCATTACAAAACCATAAATCATCAAAGCTATTATGAAAAAAACACTGCTGTTATGCCCATTGTTTTTAGGCAGCCAAAATGCTTTTTCTCAATCGGAAGATTCGAGCCGTCAAAAGGCTATTGGGAACTAAAAAACAAATTGAAATCTGTCCAATAATATGCCATACTGACTTTATGTTTAGCATGCCGGGTATTAATGATTATTTAAATAATGCCTTTAAAAAAATAATAGCAGAATCGAAAATTGGGAATACTTTTAAAAATAATGTGACTATAATTAGTCTTGAAACTATTTTTAACTTTTCAATTCGGGGTGGCGATACAAATCAACTACACAAATTGGCGGATAGGTATTGGAAAATAATTTATAACCGCCAGTTGAATTATAAACGTACAGGTAGTATGCACGATTATCTACAATCGAAAGTAAGTTTTGATGAAATTTATGAAACCATATATTTAAAAGGATTTCCAAGAAATCCAAGAGATAAAGTTGACAAAGTAACTAAGGAAATGATTGCTTCTATTGGACTAACGCAAGAAGTACTTGATGAGATTTTATAAATTGTAGCATTTAAAGTTGAAAAAATTATGGGTAATGTAACTAATCATTTTTTCTTCTAAAGGACAATATTCTTTTATCTTCACCCAATGAAAACAATCGGTCTCATTGGCGGTATTACCTGGTATTCAACATTGGATTACTATCGTCTGCTCAATCAGAAAGTAAATGAGCAACTGGGCGGCGTATCATCTGCTCAACTTCTGATCAGCTCCGTGAACTTTGAAGAAATTAAAACCTTAACTCTTGCTGAGGACTGGGAAGGCCTTGCAGCCATCATGTGCAGCGAAGCAAAAAAACTGGAACAGGCAGGCGCTGATTGTTTATTGCTTTGTGCCAACACCATGCACCATATTGCAGAGAAAGTACAGGCATCTATCCACATTCCGTTGATTCATATTGCAGTGGAAACAGCAAAGGAAATTTCAAAACAGCAATTAAAAAAAGTGGCTTTGCTTGGAACGAAGTACACCATGCAACTTGATTTCTATAAAAACAAATTAGCTGCACAGGGAATTGAAACCATCATCCCCAATGAAGCAGATACTGAATACGTCAACTCGGCAATTTATAACGAAATGGGCAAAGGAATTTTTCTTCCTGAACGGAAACAAGGATTTATCAGCATCATCAATAAACTCAAAGAGGAAGGAGCCGAAGGAGTGATCCTCGGTTGTACCGAAATTCCCATTCTCATCAAGCAGGAAGATAGTCCCATTCCTGTTTTTGATACCACGGCTATTCATGCAAGTGCAGCAGTGGAGTTTGCATTGAGTTGATTTGCAAAAGCAATTGTATCTTCCTGTTTCAATGCCCCAACTGCAACGCACACTTACGCTTTCATCTGTTATTGCCATAGTCATTGGCGGTGTCATCGGCTCGGGTATTTTTATGAAACCTGCGGTGATGGCTTCGCAACTGGGATCGCCTTACTTATTGGTATCAGTATGGATTGTTGCAGGCATTATTGTTTTGTTTGGCGCCTTAACCAATGCAGAAGCAGCGGCTATGTTTCCTGAAACCGGCGGACAGTATATCTTCTTTCAAAAAATGTATGGCAATGGTTTTGCTTTTTTATACGGGTGGGCAGCTTTTGCTGTATTTAACACAGCGGGGAATGCATCTATTGCGTTTGTATGCAGCCAGTATGCCGATTATTTTTTACATCTGCCACGGTTTTCAACTTCGGTTGAACAAAGCGTTCATCTGCATATTCCTTTCATCGGCACTATTTTTCCTGTGCAGCAAATAGGAGTTAAGCTGTTAACGGTATTGATCATCTGTTTATTTACATGGATCAATTATCGCAGTGTAAAAATGGGTGCAGGCGTACAACGTTTATTAACAGCGTTGAAACTGGCCGCTATTTTTATTCTCATTGCCGGTATTTTTCTTTCAGGGAAAGGAAATAGTGAAAACCTGTTTACCAATTTAGTAAATGCACCAACGGGTACTTCACTGATCACTGCCTTCATGGCCGCATCTGCAGGTGCTTTCTGGGCTTATGACGGGTGGAATAATATTACATTCATTGCCGGCGAAATTAAACATCCGCAAAAAGATATTCCAAAAAGTTTATTGCTTGGGCTTAGCGTGTGCATCCTTGTTTATGTGCTCATTAACCTTGCATTTATTTATGTATTGCCCATTGATCAAATGGCGGCATCCTCTTTTATTGCTGCTGATGCTGCAACGGCAGTGTGGGGTACTGTTGGCGCTGCATTGATTGTGCTGATGGTAGTGTTCTCAACATTGGGAACAACCAATGCTAATGTATTGTCAACTTCAAGGGTAACGTATGCAATGGGTACAGAAAATAAATGGTTTGCATTGGCGGCAAAAGTGCATCCTAAATTTCAAACACCGGGAAATGCCTTACTCTTTAATGCAGTGTGGGCTATCCTGCTCATCTTCAGCGGTTCATTTAACATGCTCACAGACATGCTCATTTTTGTAAGCTGGTTGTTTTATGGTATGAGTGCATTGGGAATTTTTATTCTCCGTTATAAAATGAAAGAAGTTGAACGTCCGTACAAAGTATGGGGTTATCCGTTTGTGCCTGCTGTATTTGTTTTATTTACCGCATTCTTTTTGGTGAGTACTGTTTATACAGATGTAAAAAATTATCAAAGCGGAGCAGCTCCCATTATTAATTCTTTATTTGGGTTATTAATTGCATCTGCGGGCATTCCTGTTTATTTACTCTCCCGGCGAAAATAAGTTTATGTAAATTCTTTGTGAGAAGTTTTCAACTTCAAAAGCTTTCCTATCTTCATTACTCAATCAGTTTTATGAAACGTGTTTTCAGCTTCCTCCCTGCTTTTTTCTTTTTACAACTTTCAGTTGCGCAAACAGTTCAGCAAATAGAAACAAAACGTGTAATGTTACCCAATGGCTGGGGCATTACAAAAGTTGGCAAATCATTGCCACTGGGAGATTTGCCGTTGAATATTGCTGTAAGTAAATCAAAACGCCTGATGGCTGTTACCAACAACGGGCAGAGTGTGCAGAGTATTCAGCTCATCAATCCTGCAACAGAAAAAGTTCTTGATAATATTGTTATTCCTAAAAGCTGGTATGGTTTAAAGTTCAGTGCCGATGAAAAGTATTTATATGCTTCCGGCGGTAACGACAATATCATCTGGCGCTACAGCATCATCAATCAAAAATTAAAACTCACCGATAGTATTGTATTGGGAAAGAAATGGCCCAATAAAATTTCACCTGCAGGTATTGAGATCAATGATGTTGCACAAACCATGTACGTAGTAACCAAAGAAAACAATTCGCTTTACATCATTAACCTGCAAACAAAAGCAATCAGGAAGGAAATGAAATTAGATGGCGAAGGATTTGCCTGTGTCTTATCGCCCGATAAAAAAGAACTCTATATCACTTGCTGGGGTTGCGATCAATTGCTGGTGCTCAATACAGCAACAGAAGAAATAGTTGCATCTGTTAAAACAGGTGACAATCCCAACGACATCTGTATTTCAAAAAGTGGAGCTTTCATTTTTGTTGCCAATGCAAATAACAATTCAGTTTCCATCATCAATCGCAAAGAAAGAAAAGTAGTGGAAGTTCTGAATGCTGCTTTGTACCCTGGTGCACCAAGCGGTTCCACTACCAATGCGCTTGCTTTAAGTGCCGATGAAAAACGATTGTACATTGCCAATGCCGATAACAATTGTCTGGCTGTGTTTGATGTGAGCAAACCCGGCAGCAGCAAATCCCTTGGCTTTATACCAACGGGATGGTATCCAACCAATGTAAAAGTGATTGGCAATAAAATATTTGTTACCAATGGAAAAGGATTTACATCTCTTGCCAATCCTTATGGTCCCAATCCTGCCCGTAAAAAAGAAGAAGTGATTTATCAAAAGGCCGACAGTTCAAAACCAATTGGCGTGCAATACATCGGCGGATTATTTAAAGGAACAATGAGTATCATCAGTGAACCTTCGCTTAAACAATTGAGTGTGTATTCGCAGGTGGTTTATAAGAACACGCCCTATTCAAAAGAAAAAGAAATGCAGGCGAAAGGTGAAGCGGGCAACCCCATTCCAATGAAAGTGGGCGATAAAAGCCCCATCAAATATGTGTTCTACATTATTAAAGAAAACAGAACGTACGATCAGGTGCTGGGCGATGTGCCCGGCGGTAATGGTGATACAAGTTTGGTATTGTTTGGCCAGCGCATCACACCCAATCAACATAAACTGGTGAAAGAATTTGTACTTCTTGATAATTTTTATGTGGATGCAGAAGTAAGCGCCGATGGTCATAACTGGAGCATGGGCGCTTATGCAACAGATTACCTTGAAAAAACGTGGCCAACTTCTTACGGTGGGCGTGGTGGTGAGTACGATGCGGAAGGAATGCGGGGTATCGCCAATAATAAAAATGGTTTTATCTGGGATTTTTGTAAACGGTATGCTGTAAGCTTCAGAACCTATGGTGAGTTTGCTGATGATTATAAGCCCAACATTCCTGTATTGCAAAATAATTTCTGTCCTTACTTTACCAGTTGGGATGAAACGGTGAAAGACACTTCCCGTTTTTATCAATGGCAAAGAGATTTTGATTCAATGCTTGTAATTAATAAAGTACCGCAGCTCAATACCATCCGGTTCATCAATGATCATACAGAAGGATTGCGTAAAGGACGGCCAACACCGTTTGCTCATGTGGCTGATAATGATTTGGCAGTTGGTTTGTTTATTGAACATCTAAGCAATAGTGCCATCTGGAAAGAAAGTGTGGTGTTTATTGTGGAAGATGATGCACAAAACGGAGCCGATCATGTAGATGCACACCGCAGCACAGCTTATGTTGCTGGCCCGCATGTAAAAAGAAAGTTTGTTGATCATACCATGTATTCAACTGCATCAATGTTACGAACTATAGAATTGATTTTAGGGTTGCCGCCCATGTCGCAGTTTGATGCAGCGGCAACACCCATGTGGAATTGTTTTACAGCCACGCATGATCTTACAAACTTTCAATCTGTTCCGGCAAGCGTCAACCTCAATGATGTAAATACTGCAATGAATGAATGGCAGCGGCGTTCAGAAAATTTCAATTTATCCAAAGAAGATGCAGTGCCCGATCTTGAATTTAATATTGTGTTGTGGCATGCTATTAAAGGAGGCCATGTTCCCTTTCCCGGCCCACGCCGTGCAGCATTTGTAAAACTGGCGAAGGCGAAAGATAAAGATGATTGATTTGCTGTAACCCCGACAGCGGTTATAATCCCGTCGGCGGTTTTTTCAAAATGAGTAGTCAACAAATTCACAGCGTTCTCTTTCTTTTTGTGCGTCTCTCTTAACCAGTGAACAGTTTTAACTACCCTTTTTATAAAAAACTGTTCACATATAAATAAACCTTCGTTTCTTAGCCATTCATTTAATCATTACTATGAAGAAATTATTTTTCATACTGGTAAGCATCTGTCTTACTTCAGTTCTGTTTGCTCAAAGCAAGTATGATCACCGTGAAGCGTTTCATCCTTTCTTTTATCCGTATCCCGGCAATGAATTCAGGAGTGCAAGTGGCGAACCCGGTCCAAAGTACTGGCAAAACAAACCCAACTATTCAATACAGGCTGTCATCAATCCTGATGAGCATAGTATTAACGGAACGGTTGCCATCAATTACATCAACAATAGTCCCGATGAGTTGCGTTTCATCTGGCTGCAGTTAGATCAGAATATTTATCGTAAAGATTCCCGTGGCTCTGCAACTACAACCACACTAGGTGGCAGGTGGGCAAACCCTCAATTTACAGAGGGCAATATTATTAAGTCTGTTAAACTGGAAGTAAATGGAAAAATCATTGAGCCAAAACATTCTATTACAGATACACGCATGCAGGTATGGTTACCCGAAGCCTTAAAGAGAAATGGCGGCACAGTTAAAATTATTATTGAATACCAGTTTACAGTTCCTGAATATGGAACAGACCGCATGGGCCGGTTGAAACAAAAAGATGGTTGGATTTATGAGGTGGCACAATGGTTTCCCCGTGTATGTGTGTACGATGATATTTTGGGATGGAACACCAATCCATATCTTGGAGCAGGTGAGTTTTACCTGGAATATGGCGATATGGACTATGCCATCACCGCACCATCCGATATGATCGTTGTTGGCAGTGGTGAATTAATTAATCCCGGAGAATGTTTAACAGCAGAACAACTCAAACGCTGGAACGAAGCAAAGAACAGTGATCAAACAGTAATGATACGCACTGCCGATGAGGTAAACAAATCTTCATCAAGACCATCATCACCAACTGTTACATGGAAATTTAAATGTGTAAATACAAGAGATGTGGCATGGGCAGCAAGTACTGCATTCATTTGGGATGCAGCACGCATTAATTTACCAGGCGGTAAAAAATCAATGGCAGTAAGTGTGTATGCAAAAGAAAGCGCAGCACGGAAAGATGGAAATGATTGGCGCCGTTCTACTGAATACACAAAAGCAAGTATTGAATTTTACAGTAATTATTTATTTGAGTTTCCGTACCCTGCTGCCACAAACGTTGCAGGTGTTGTTGGCGGAATGGAATATCCCGGTATTGTTTTCTGCAGCGCACATTCAACAGAAGGAGGATTGTGGGGCGTAACAGATCATGAGTTTGGACATACATGGTTTCCCATGATTATTGGTAACAACGAACGAAAATATGCATGGATGGATGAAGGGTTTAATACATTCATCAATATACTGTCGGCCGAATCATTTAATAAAGGCGAGTATAACGATCCGCAAAACATAAATGCAATGGCTTCTTATATTTTTGATGACAGAGCGGATGGTTTGTTAAACACACCTGAAGTAATTCAGCTGAATAATCTGGGTGCAGCAGCTTATTCTAAACCCGGTATGATGCTGTATTTGTTACGTACCGAAGTATTGGGCAAAGAACGGTTTGATGCTGCCTTAAAAGAATATGTAAGAAGGTGGGCTTTTAAACATCCTACTCCGTGGGATTTTTTCCATACCATTGAAAACGTTGCAGGTGAAGACCTGAGCTGGTTTTGGAGAAGCTGGGTACTCAACACCTGGAAGTTTGATGTAGCGGTAACAGAAGTTACTGCCATTCGTGGTAATATCAAAAACGGTACAAACATTACGTTGCAGTTACTTGAAAAAATGCCAATGCCTGTAACGGTAAAAATTACAGATGTAAATGGCGATGTGCAACTGGTTCAGTTACCGGTTGAAGTATGGCAGCGTGGCAATACATGGATCTTCCCTGTGCAAACAAAAGCAGAAGTGAAAGAGGTAGTGGTTGATCCCCACATGAAATTGCCGGATATAAATAATTCAAACAACATCTGGAAGAAATAAACATGCGTAAGGATTAAATAAAAAGAGGCTGTCTTAAAGGTATTTTCAACACAGAGACCCGGAGTGCAAGAGAAACACAGAGGCTTGGTTTTCAATTTCCATTTTCTCTGTGAAACTCAAAATTCTCTGTTACTCTCTGTTTATTCTGGCATTTGAGATAGCCTCATTTTATTTTTATCAAACTTAATTTTTTAAACAAGCAGGTCTTTTAGCGGCATCTCTTCCAGTACAATTCTTTCTGAAGCCTGTTCTTTTTTTCTCCATTTAATTAAACAGATCATACCATCAGCCAATTCAATGCCGGTAATATCGCCATCACTGTAACAACAGCAACCGGTATTAAAATAAAAAGGTTTCATATTGCTGTAGTTGTTATTTACAAAATCATATTCCTGTTGCCTGAATTGAATTTCTGCATTCAGCTTTGCTGTAACCGCCTCATCATTTTTTTGTTTGGCAGCAATGAGCAGTTTATACAAATGCTCAAGATGTGTGAGCGATGCAAACACGGGTTGGTGAGTATGGCCGGTAATTAAAACAGGATTTTTTTCGAGCTTACTCCATTCATACATAAACCGGTTATGTATAGTCTTCAGCTCTTTACTGGCAGATGGGATGTTGGGGTTGAGGTTGAGATAGCTTTGCAGCGGCGCCCAAATTCTTCCTACAAACCAGGCGCTGAAAAGATTGCCATCACTTTGCCCATCGCCCTGGTGACCGTGGGTTAAAAAAAGTTCCAATTCATCTTCTTCCAATTTAATTTTCAATAAAACCGCTTCATAAATTTTTACCGGCTCGCCATACATACTCAGTAATTGCAAACCTGCAAACGGATCGTTGTTCCAGAATACATCATGATTGCCAAATACTTTCGTGAAACGATTGACAGCTAAAAATTTTTTCTCGGCCTCAGTTGTTATTTTATTTTTTGCCTTTACCGGCCAAAGGGTATTTTCCCAAAGTTCTTCACTATCGCCCAAAGAAATAAAATGAAAATTTTGCTGATGATAATATGCCAGGGCGGCTAAATAGTTGGGTTCAGCATTCATAAAATCATCGCTGCCGTTCTTTGCTCCTTTATGCTGATCACTGAAAATAATAAAACGATCAGTTGCATTTGTTTCCAGTACCAATCCTTTTTTACCCGGATGTTCCAAACTGTGTTTGTATAATTTTGTAAGCGCTGTATGCACCCGTTCAGGATCGGGTTTGCTTGAAAACTTATTGGCTAACCATAGAACAGGCCTTGTTAAAACGATTTGAAGTAAGCGGCGCATAACATTTTAAGGTGTTGCTAAAATAACAATTTTTCGTTCCTTTGAATGTATGCAATATATCATTGACCAGATTACATCTCTTTATATATCACGGTTTCAGGCAACTCCGGCCAGTATTGAAAAAGTGCCGCAGAGCGGCAGCGACCGGGTGTATTACCGGGTAACAGGTGCGGTAACATGTATTGCTACCTGGAACAAGAACATTAAAGAAAATCAAACTTTTTTAAAATTCAGCGGGCATTTTAAGTTACACGGATGCCCTGTACCAACAATCTTTTCTGTAAGTGATGATGAAAGTATTTACCTGCAGGAAGATTTTGGAGATATTTCTTTATTAAATGAACTGGAGCAGCATGGTTATAATGAACATGTGTATGGCTTGTTTCAGCAAAGCCTGCAGCAACTGGCACAGCTGCAGATTAAAGGCCATGAAGATTTGAATTATGATTGGTGCATTACTTCCAGGGAGTTTGGCAAGCAGGCTATTCTTTCAGATTTGCTGTATTATAAGTATTACTTTCTTGATACGCTGAAGATCCCTTATGATAAAGAAAAACTGATTGATGATTTTGAAGCATTGAGTACATATCTCACCCATGTAGATCACAAATATTTTATGTTTCGTGATTTTCAGAGCCGGAACGTAATGGTGAAAGACGGGTTGGTACATTTCATAGATTACCAGGGTGGCATGCGTGGCGCTTTGCAATATGATGCGGCATCTTTATTATGGCAGGCCAAAGCAGAATTGCCGGATGAATGGAAAAATAATTTGCTGGAGTATTATATGAGTTGCGTGGAAGCAGTACTCAAAACAGAAATTGACAGAACAAGATTTGTAAGTCAGTACAATGGATATGTGTTGATTCGTTTGCTGCAGGTGTTGGGCGCTTATGGTTTCAGGGGTTTGTTTGAACGGAAAGCACATTTCTTAACAAGCATTCCCATTGCATTGCGAAACATCAAATGGTTTTTAACCAACAAACGTGTTGGTATTGTACTGCCTGAGTTTGAGCGGTTGCTGGGCCTGATGGTGGAAGAGGAAATCATTCACCGGTTTGAACCGATGAAAGCAACGGATGAAACAGCTTTGGTTGTTCGCATCAACAGTTTTTCATACAAGTTATCAGGAATACCAAAAGATGAAACAGAAAATGGCGGAGGTTTTGTGTTTGATTGCAGGGGTATTTTAAACCCCGGCAGGATTGAACAATATAAAACACAAACAGGAAGAGATAAAGATGTTAAAGACTTTTTGGAACAACAGACTAAGATGCCCCAGTTTTTAAACAGTGTATATAATATGATTGATATAGCTGTGGAAGATTACATGAACCGTGGGTTTGATAATCTGCAGATCAGTTTTGGATGCACAGGCGGGCAGCACCGCAGTGTATATGCAGCCGATGCTTTAACAAGGCATTTGAAAAATAAATTTGGAGTAAAAATTGAACTTAAACATCTGGTACAGGACTCAAAGAACTGGATCAATTCCCCCAACCCCCGCCTCCCATAGTAATACGGCGGGCAGACCTGAAGGGGGAGTAAGAATAGTTGTTGAAATTTAATAAACAGAATTTTTTTTATACAAGCATCAACGTTTAAATTATGGTTGAAAATAGTAATACTGTTACCAGCTCCCCCCTCAGGGGGCGGGGGGGGCTTAAGGCGATGGTTTTTGCAGCGGGGCTGGGCACACGTTTTAAACCTTGGACAGATAAGCATCCCAAGGCATTGGCATTGGTGAACGGGAAAAGTTTATTACAACGTAATATTGAATACCTGCAACAATATGGAATAAAAGAAGTAGTGGTGAATGTGCATCATTTTGCCGATCAGATTATTGAAGCTGTTGAAAAAAATCATGGGTGGGGAAGTAAAGTGATCATCAGTGATGAAAGAGAGGAAGTGTTGGAAACAGGTGGTGGCTTGTTGAAAGCAAAATCATTGTTGGAAGGAGATGAGCCATTTGTTACCATCAATGTTGATATACTCACCAATCTCAACTTAAATCATCTGCTTGCATTTCATTACAAACACAAGCCATTAATTTCATTTGGTGTCACCAACAGAAAAACTGCCAGGAATTTTTTGTTTGATGATGTAAACAGTTTGTGCGGCTGGAGAAATAATGTAACAGGCGAAGAAAAGATAGCTGTTCAAAAAAGGAACCTCGTTGAAAAGGCATACAGCTGCGTGGTTGTGTTTGAGCCAAACGTTTTTTCACTCATCAAACAAACGGGTAAATTTTCGTTAACAGAAACCTATTTAGATCTGGCAAAGGAGCATCTTATACTTGGTTATGATCATAGTGGTGATGTGCTGGTAGATGTAGGCAAACCTGAAAGTATTGCTGTTGCAGAAGCAATCTTTGTTTAGCCACGGATTACACGAATTAGCAGAATGAAATTTTTCATCTCTGTGAACTCTGTGCAAAAATCTTCTTTATTATGCCTTCGTGTATTTGCGGCCCATCTTCAACCTACACTTTGATATAAATTTTCTTTTTATCTAACCAGTAACAAATAGCCCAGAACATCAGGATCATGCTGATGGCATAAAACAAAGAACCGTTTTCAGGAATACCCGGGATGAGCTTGCATATCTTTTCATAAAACCAACTGAAGGGGTTCAGATATTTTACAGTACCATCTGTATGAAAACCATCAGCTATGCGGATAAGACCCAGCAACCTGGGAAGAAATCCACTCAATACAAAAATGAACAAAGGATTTTTACCAAATACATCAAAGAATTTCGTGAACCATCCTTTTGCATTTTTAAATTCAATGAAATAAATCATGGTTGCAATTGTGTAAATAGCAAGTCCTGTTGTATAAACAGTGTAAGAGCTGGTCCATATTTTTTTGTTGATGGGGAATACCATATCCCACATAAATCCGGCAACAATGAAAACAGTTGCTACTACAAATAAAGAAGCAATCATTTCAAACGACTTACCCTTCTTCTGTATATAATCTCCAACCAAGTAACCAAAGATCACCTGCACAATAGCAGCAAAAGTGCTCATCAAACCTTCGGGATCAAACGGCACTCCTTCACCTCTGTATAAATGTCTTTCGCCAAGAATTGCTTTGTCAATATCTGTTCCAAACCATCCATTCAAACTGTAAGGATCGCCGGGGGTTCCTAAAACCAGGCATAAGACCCAATACAGCAACAACAACACAGTACTGAAAACAAAAGCCCCTCTTTGTTTGAAATAATATACAATAACAGATGCAAAAAAATAACTCAGGGCAATCCTTTGCAGCACACCCAGGATGCGGAGAGAATCAAACGACTTAAATACCAGTTCATTTCCACTCCATTTTACAAACGGACTCCAATTGAGGAAAAGCCCAATGATGAAAATGAGGAAGGTTCTTTTCAACACCTTCTTCCAAAAAACTGCATCTCCGCCTTGTTGTAATCCTGGCATAACAAAAGACATGGCGTTTCCCACAGCAAAAAGAAAGAAGGGAAACACAAGATCGGTTGGAGTTAAGCCGTGCCATGGAGCATGTTCCAACGGTGCATAAATATGAGCCCAGGAACCGGGGTTATTAACGAGTATCATTAAAGCTACCGTGGCACCCCGAAACACATCGAGGGAATAAAATCGTTGATTCAAGGAAGATAGTTTTGAATTAAATGTAGCAAAATGTAACGAACCAGGATCTTTTATAAAAGGGAACATTCATATTTACGAGGTGTGCAATTGATTTTCTATTGAAATCCCGAATCAGGCGCCCCGCCTATGTTTCGACAAGCTCAACATAACAATGCACTGCCAGACTGAGCTAAGATTGTCTGGAGATCTTCGAAGGACCAAAGCCTTGCCCGGCTTGAATTTTAAAGTTTAATAGCACATCACGTTAATATTATTTTTTTTAAGATTGGTAGTCAACCTTTAAATTGCAGCTTTAACTGAATATACAGAGAGGAACTTACCCGCTTGCAAACAGGGAATAAAGGAGATAAGGACTTAAAAGTCATATATTTGCAACTGTGAAAAGGAGCAGATGTATCAATGAAATGTAAATGTGAAAACGGAGCAATCAACAACATATTTCTGCCTTTGGCAGTATTATATAAATTGATGGAAGGGTAAATAAGCCTTACAGGCTTGTTTACCCTTTTTTACTGTGTGCTACATAGCTTTTTCAATTGCCATAGTTTTTGTGAAGGCATGTAGCGAAGTAGTATTAATGTATTAAACTAGTTTTTATTACTCAGTCTTTTTTTTGAAATGTGACTGAGGTGGCGAAGCTTTGTTATAAATTGAAAATGGGATCTTCAAAAAACTGGTACGCTGTTTATACAAAACCACGATGGGAGAAAAAAGTGGGCGGGCTCCTTGAAAAAAAAGGACTGGAGTTCTATTGTCCTTTGAATAAAGTACGTCGTAAATGGAGCGACCGCTACAAAGTAATTGAAGAACCATTGTTTAAATCTTATGTATTTGTTTTTATAAAAGAGGACGAAAAACCGAGAGTAAGGCTTACCGATGGGGTAGTTAATTTTGTTTACTGGAACGGGAAGCCGGCAGTAATAAAACTGGGAGAAATCGAAATCATTCGTAAATTTCTGAAAGAGTATGAAGATGTGCAGGCAAGACCCATTTCACTTTCAGCCGGACAAAAAGTAAGAATTAAAACCGGGTTAATGATGGATACGGAAGGGATAGTGATAAAAGTGTTGAATAACCGGGCTTATGTATTGCTTGAAAGTTTGGGGTATGAATTAACGGCACAGTTTGAAAAAACCAACCTGGAACCTCTTGCCAATAAATAAAATGAAGCAACGTTAATGATGAAGAATTTTATTCCTGATCAAACCAAAACCATGATGCGCAACCTCTGCCTGCTGGGAATTTTTTCCATTAGCTTTTTAACCGCCTGCGTTTCTCCGGAAAAGCTACGTAAAGAAACCGTGTATTTTAATGAAGGGTTAGATACAGCAAAACTGAACCAGTATCAACTGGTGGAGCCTGTTATACAAAAAGGCGATGTGCTGCAGATCACCATTTCCTCCAGGAGCTCCTCTTCAAACCAGTTGTTTAACCAAAACTATTCATCAGGTGGCACCGGAGGTAACAGTGGATCATCAACCACAGGTGCCGGTACATCTTCAAACGGGTATCTGGTAGATATTACCACGGGAGAAATTAAGTTACCACTGCTGGGAAGCATTCAGGCAGATGGCATGACCAAACTGCAATTAGAAAAAGAGATCATCAAACGTACAACAGAGTATTTGAAAGAAGACCCGATTGTAAATATCCGTTATCAAAATTTCAGAGTTACTTTTTTGGGAAGTGTGGGAAGCCCGGGCTCCAAAATATTTGAATCGGAGAGAGTTTCTTTTTTACAGGCATTAGGAGAAGTAGGTGGTGTTGCGCCCGGCGGAGACCTGAAAAGTATCCTGCTGTTCAGGGAGCAAAATGGTAAGCGAACCATGCACATCATTGATTTAACGAAAGGCGATTTTTTCAATTCACCCAATTATTATCTGAAACAGAATGATGTGGTATATGTAAGACCATCAGACAAACAACTTGTGGCAACTGACCAGTCTGTTGCAAGAAGATTTCAATATGTCAGTCTTGGTTTCAGCGTCATTAATATAATTCTCATTATTACTAACTTATTCCGTTAACATTTATCGAATGACAACAAACGGTCTTGAACAAATACAACAAACAGAGAGTGAAGGGAAAATATTAACCTTCAAGGACATCCTGTTTAAATATATCTCCAATCTTCCGTTGTTTTTCTTTTCGCTTGGTATAGCGCTCATTGTTGCATGGGCTTACCTGCGCTGGGCCACACCTGTATATAGTGTATATAGCAGCATGATTGTGAAAATGGAGAACGCTGCTAACATAAAAGGTACTGATAAGTTCAGCAGCATGTTTAACCCGGTGGATAAGATCAATATGGAAGACGAGATTGATCTGATGCGGTCCAAAGAATTTATTCGGAGGGTGGTGGACAGTCTTAATTTAAACGCAAAATATATTGAGCATGGAAAAGTAAGAAGCAGTGAAGTATATAAGTTTACACCTTTTCTTGTGGATGTGGTAAAGATCGGTGATAGCAGCAGCGGTTATTCTTTTAATGTTCAAATCTTAAATCAAAATACTTTTCTCCTGAATAAAGAAACCAGGCCAAGGCTTTTTTTCAGCAATGTTGAAAGAGGAGGATCCATTTTCAGAATTATACCCAACTCTTCTTCGATTGCAGACGGAGCCGGCAGAAGATTTACTTATTCCTGGCAACCTTCAAAATCAGCTGCGGGAGATATTGCCGGTAGCCTGAACATTGTTCAAAAAAGCCGCACATCCAGTGTGTTAAACCTTAGCCTCAATACATTAAATCCAGAAAGGGGAATTGATATCCTGAACCAGATCATGAAAGAATATGGAAAATATAATGTGCAGGATAAAAGCCGTATTTCAGAAAACTCACTCAAATTTATAGGCGATCGCCTGACCAGCCTGGAAAATGATTTGGGCATTGTAGAAGGAAACCTTCAGGATTTTAAGAAAAAAAATCAATTTCTTGATCTGGAAGGTCAATCTGAAATGTACCTGAATAATATTACTGAAACAGAAACGGATTTACGGAAACAGGAAGTGCAAATAAAGATACTTGATCTTTTAAATGAGTACATCAGGGAGAAGAAGAATGCTTATAATTTAACACCTACCAACCTGGGAATTGAAGATCCTACCTTAACTTACCTGGTTGCAGAATATAATCGCCTGATTATTAAAAGAGACAATGAACTTCAGGTTAATAAAGAGGGGAACCCGATTATACAGGAGATAGAACAGAATATAGAAAAAACAAGAACATCTATGATTGAAAACCTGAAAAATATCAGGCAATCCTATATGCTTTCAAAAAATGAACTGGAAAAAAGAAGTACATCTGTAAGAAATGAAATGTTTGCCCTGCCTGAAAAAGAAAGCCGGATCAGGGAAATTAAACGTCAGCAACTGATCAAGAATGAACTTTATACATTCCTCCTTCAAAAGAGAGAAGAAACAGGAATTCAGCTGGCATCAACCGTTTCCAACTCAAAAGTATTTGCTGAAGCAGAAGGTGGAGGCGCACCCATCTTACCCAAACGGCGCAACGCTTATATGCTGGCGCTTTTCTTTGGAATTCTTATTCCGGTTGTTCTGATACTCATAAGGGATTTGATGAATGACAGGGTTACAACCAAAGCTGATATTTCAAAGAATACCAAAATCCCGGTTATTGGCGAGTTAGGGCATAATGATAAAACTGAAACCTTGGTGGTTGTAAAAAACAGCCGTACCATTCTGGCAGAACAATTCAGGATCATTCGTTCAAACCTTCAATCTGTATTGAAAAAAGAACGCACCCCTGTCATTTTAGTAACATCTTCTTTCAGTGGCGAGGGTAAATCATTTGCTGCAACCAACCTTGCTGCATCCATTGCCTTAGCCGGTAAGCGAACAGTTTTACTTGAATTTGATCTTCGAAAACCTAAAATTATAAGTGGGCTTGGGTTACAACGCACATTCGGTATTACTCATTATGTTATTGGTAAAGTGAGTTTGGAAGAGCTGCCCGTTAAAGTTCCTGATACTGACAACTTATATGTAATTGCCTGCGGGCCTACACCCCCCAACCCATCAGAACTTTTGCTTGATCCCAGGATCAAAGAAATATTTGAATTTTGCCGTGATAATTTTGATGCAGTGATTATTGATACGGCTCCTATCGGGTTGGTAAGTGATTCAATGACACTTTCCTCTTTTGCCGACACTACTTTATTTGTAGTACGCCAGCGTTATACCTATAAAAAACAATTACAGTTGCTGGAAGATCTGTATCAGCAAAAGAAATTCCCAAGTGCTGCAATTATTGTCAATGATATTAAAGTGGAAGGCTATAACAGCTATTACGGTTATGGCGGCTATGGGTATGGCTATGGGTATGGCTATGGTTATGGCTACGGGTATTATGATACAGATCCTTCAAAGAATAAATGGTACAATAAAGTTCTTGAGTTTATTGGTATCAAATAACAGTTTATTTCATGTGCCGCATTGCCGGAATTTATGACCCTTCAGTAAAAAATTTGCAGCAGCAAATTGTTAACATGCGTGATGCCATGAAACATGGCGGTCCGGATGACGAAGGAATCTTTGTACATCATACCCATCCGCTTGCCTTCGGGCACAGAAGATTATCATTGATAGATTTGAGTGCAGCGGGGCATCAGCCAATGATTGATGAAGCCTTGACCATTGTATTTAACGGAGAGATTTATAATTTCAAAGAACTCCGTTCAACATTGAAACACTATGGTCATCAGTTCAAAACAGAAAGTGATACGGAAGTAATTTTAAAAGCCTACCGTCACTGGGGAGTGGCAGCATTCGAATATTTCAACGGCATGTTTGCACTGGCCATCTGGGATGAACAGAAACAGCAATTAGTACTGGCAAGAGATCATGCAGGCATTAAACCATTGTATTATTATATTGATCGGTCATGCATCTATTTTGCATCTGAAATAAGAGCCTTTCATCATGCAGAAAAAAAGTTTGCTGAAAATGAAAACTGGCAAACAGCTTTTTTAACCTTCGGCCATTTGCCTGAGCCCATCACAACATTAAAAGCGGTTGTGCCATTGCAAAAAGGAACGGCAATGATCATTGATCTGCCTTCTTTAAAAACAAAAACACACACATTCTTCAACTGGAAGTTTACAGGTAAACTGAAAAATGAAGAAGAAGCATTGCAACTGATGCGTACTACAATGGAAGAGGCGGTTGACCGGCATTTGATTTCAGATGCACCCATCGGTTTGTTCTTAAGCGGCGGTATTGATTCAAGTTTGTTAACCTTAATTGCCAGCCACACACAAAAAGAAAACCTGCACACGCTGTCAATTGTATTCAACGAAAAAGAATTTTCTGAAGATAGGTACCAGCAACTCATTATAGAGAAAACAAAAGCAAAGCATCAGTCTTTTCTTGTAACGAAAGATATTTTTAATGAACGGTTAAGCGATGCGATGGAGGCAATGGACCAGCCAACATTGGATGGTATCAATACTTATTTTATTTCCATGTATGCAAAAGAGTATGGTTTAAAAGCGGTGTTATCAGGATTGGGTGCCGATGAATTATTTGGGGGCTATCCATCTTTTCAACAACAGAAAAGAATGGACATGGTTAAAAAAGTACCTGATCGTTTATTGAAAGGGCTTCAACGTTTTCCCGATCACCGCATCCGCAAACTCAGCTATGCAGGGTTGCAGAATTCAGCTGCAGAGTATTTAAGCTACCGTGGCATTTTTACACCCGTATCAGTTGCATCATTGCTGGGCACTACGGAAAAAGAAATTGAACTGCAACTTGAAACCTTAAGTGAACATTATC
>CAMTVU010000016.1:0-45482 GCA_947085245.1 uncultured Chitinophagaceae bacterium
CGAATGATCCAACTGGCCTGGTTTGGTTTTCGGCCAACGAGCCACCAGAAAAAGAAAACAGTTGTGGCAATGCAGATAGTGGTTATAAGTGTTTCAGAAAGCACATTGCTTAGGTTAATCAGTAATCCATCATTGCTGAATTTTCCAAAACCCAGCAACGCAGGTATGCGAAACCAATAATAAAACGAAACTGCTGATGCTGCAAAAATGCTGATGAGTATTCTTTCATTATTGCCTTTCAAAAACAGCTTCAATACCCAATAGATGAAAAGACTAACCAACAGCCCTGCAATTGGAAATGTATAAACTTCAATAAATGAGGATAAATTGGTAATTCTTGTTTCATCGGGCACGTGAAACCATCCCCAGATAAAACCCGGCAGTCCGCCAATTGTTAAGAAACCACTTATTTTATGATAGATAGTTTTCTGTGAAATATCAGGATGAAGATTAGGGGTGGAGTCAGGACAAGGAACCGAGCATCTTGCACATTGACCACAGTGGGCATTGGGTAAAGATGCAATTGTATTGCCGCCATATAATTTTTCTACCGGGTGAATAGGGCATAAAGAAGAACACCATCCGCTTTTCCAGTCATAAATGAATCCCATTGTAAACCCAACTGAAACACATGAAAAGAGTAATAAAGCCGTGGCTGGTCCATTGGTATTAAACAAAGCATGGCGCAACGGAACAATCAGGTACAAAGCTATCACTGCAATCAAACTCAGTTTTGCCTGTAGTGTAACCGGCATTATTTTCCTTTTTGACAGGTTGAAGTGGCGTGGTAATAAATTGGTTGTTGCAAGCGGGCACACATTTCTCCAAAGCCCAACAGATATTACCAACAGGGCAGGAGCTATGGGAATGAGGATATTCCAGAATAACAAGATGCCCAGCGAAGGATAAAATAACAAGGCAGCAAAAATAACAACGCCAACGAGCCACACAGCAGTTTGTACAAGCCTCCATATTTTGATGGACCTTGGAGATAGTTGGTCGCCTGATTTTTGTTTTACCGGAAAAGCAGCAGCTATAGACATGGTAACTTTATTTTGCAAATAAGAATGCTGCAATTTATTGCAGAACTTAATTGTGAATCATGATTCTGGTCATGTTTTATTTGTGTTGAATATGTTTGGGCTGCAAGTTCGTTTGCAGTGAGGATGCTGAAAAGTTGAGTAAAGGGGATAAGCCTGTTTGGATCTTCGTTTACCCCCAAAGAAAAAAGCCTCATAAGTTATAAGCTTAAGAGGCCTTTTATTATTTTAGTGATCCCGCTGGGACTCGAACCCAGGACCCCAACATTAAAAGTGTCGTGCTCTACCAACTGAGCTACGGAATCATCCAAAACATTTCTGTTTTTTAGGAGTGCAAAAATAGGGTAATTACATTTTGCCCCCAAGTTTTTAAAAAAATACTTTTTACATTCATTACAGGAAACAAATGTAAATGAATTTGCCTCCCGTATTTTTGTAAGCAAATACTTGAAAATGGATTTCAGCAATAAGGTAGTAGCCATAACAGGCGGAAGCGAAGGTATTGGAAGGGCATTAGTGGAAATGATGTTACAAAAAGGCGCCAAGGTAGCAACCTGCAGCCGCAATCATGATAAACTGTACCAGCTTCAAAAAAAATTTCCCGGAAAGCCACTGCACAGTATTGTTGCAGATGTAAGTAATGAAGCTGAGTGCAGGCATTTTATTGATACAACTATAAAAACTTTCGGAGGAATTGACATACTCATTAACAATGCCGGGATTTCCATGCGTGCCCTGGTCAATGATTCTGAGATCAGTACTTTTAAACGCCTGATGGATGTAAATTTTTGGGGAACTGTTTACTGTACAAAGTTTGCATTGCCTTCCATTATTGAAAGAAAAGGAACCATTGTTGGCATTTCATCGATTGTGGGTAACAGGGGTATTCCCGGCCGAAGCGCTTATTCCGCATCAAAATTTGCAATACAGGGATGGCTGGAGTCTTTACGTGTAGAAATGTTTGAACATGGAGTAAATGTATTATGGGTTTCGCCCGGGTTTATTTCAACCAATATCAGAATGGTTGCATTGAATGCAGAAGGCAAACCCATTGGCGAAACACCCATGGATGAATCGAAACTGATGAGTGCAGAAGAATGTGCCAATCATATTATACGGGCTATTGAAAAAAGAAAACGAACTGTAGTACTTACTTTTACCGGGAAGCTAACTGTATTTATGAGTAAGTTTTTTCCATCACTAACAGACAAATACATTTATAAGTATTTCTTTAAAGACGGGAAACTGGTAAAATAAGAAATGAAAATTGAGTAATGGGGAATGCAAAAGGATTTCATGCTTCAATTACTTTTACATTTTTTATTCTTTATTTTTAATTTTCATTTCAATTCATGCCATTACTAACCCTCACATCAGACATTGGAGAGCAGGATTACCTGGCCGGGGCAGTGAAGGGCGTGTTATTAAAACAGGATCCTTCTTTTCAGCTGATTGATATTTCACATCAGCTTTCTCCGTTTAATGATCCGCAATCAGCTTATGTTGTAAGAAATGCAATCAAACAATTTCCTGCAGGCACTTTTCATATTGTTCTAGTTAATCTTTTTCAATACAAGCCCGATCATTTACTGATGGTGCATCACAATGATCAGTATTTATGCCTGGCCGATAACGGCCTTATCACCATGATACTTGAAGAAACACCGCAGGAAGTGGTGGCTTTGCAAATGGATAAATCATCTGCACGAAATACATTGGCCTGTACCGAAGTATTTGGCAGGGCTATTCAACAGATCAGCGCAGGGAAAAAATTACAGGAAACAGGGGATGCTTCTGTTTCCATACAGGTAAGAAATCCGCTAAGGCCCATTACCACCAACCAGTATATTGAGGGACAGATCATTTCCATTGATCATTTTGAAAATGTGATCGTAAACATTACACAGGATGAATTTGAAGCCCAGCGAAAAGGCCGCCGTTTTAAAATTGTTTTCAAGCGTGATGAAGTGATTGATCGTTTCAGTGAAACCTATGCTGATGTGAATGAAGGAGAGAAACTGGCTCTTTTCAATTCTGCCGGTTACTTAGAAATAGCCATCAACAAAGGAAATGCAGCCGGGCTGTTTGGTTTGCAGGGATTTTCCGAAAAAAGTATCAGCCAATATACACAGAGCAGGTTGTTCTATCAAACCGTTCGGGTTTATTTTGAATAGCAAGCCCCCCTCCGCCACCTGAAGGACAATGTCATTAAGAAGCTAAGCTCCGTTAGGAGCATCCTGTTTATAGTTAAAATGCAATCGAATTATCAGGCTCCGCAGGAGCCGCCTGTTTTGTTAGGCGACTCCTGCGGAGTCTATATGATTTTGGTTTTTATTTTCTATAAACAGGCAGCCGCTCTGCGGCTTAACATCTTAACTAAATGACATTGCCCTGAAGGGGGAACTGCATAGCACAAAGCCATCTTTTCAAAAAATTAAAACGAATCGTTGAACGTTTGATTTGCGATGAACAAGAATGCTTCAATGCTCATGGGTAAAAACATTAAGCTTGGTATTGAATTACAGCATCGTCCCTCTCCTTCGGAGAGGCCCGCCCGGATGATTCGGTCGGACGGGGAAAAGAGGGTGAGGTACTGTTAAAACATATACTAAATTCCCGTTTATACACCCATCTCCTTATTTTTGTCTGCCCGCAGTAAAACGGGTCATCAAAACCAACGCTTTTTATGAACTTTCAAAAGCTCAACAACATTACCGGCTGGCTCATCGGCCTCCTTGCATCTGCTGTTTATATTTTAACAATGGAACCTACCGGCAGTTTATGGGATTGCGGTGAGTTTGTTTCAACAGCGTATAAATTAGGTGTTCCGCATCCGCCGGGAGCCCCTTTGTTCATTTTATTAGGAAGATTGTTTTCACTCTTTACGCCCAATGATGCGGCGGTGGGTGTAAACCTTCTTTCGGCTTTATCAAGTGGTTTTACTATTATGTTCCTGTTCTGGACCATCACTCACTTTGGCCGCAGGTTGGTTCAAAAAAATAATGAAGAGTTACAGGGTAACCAGTTGTTCAGTGTAATGGCTTCGGGTGTAATTGGTGCTTTGGCTTATACCTTCAGCGATTCTTTCTGGTTCAGCGCTGTAGAAGGTGAAGTTTATGCCTTGTCTTCTTTCTTTACTGCTGTTGTGTTCTGGGCAATTTTGAAATGGGAGCATGAAGATGTAAAAGCAGGTGAGGATGATATGAAACGCACACATGCCGAGCGTTGGATCATTGTTATTTTCTTTATGATGGGTTTAAGTATTGGCGTTCACTTGTTAAACCTCTTAACCATTCCTGCTATTGTAATGGTTTATTATTTCCGCCGTTACAAACCTACATGGACGGGCGGCATCGTTGCCTTCCTGATTGGTTGTATAATTACCGGTGTTGTGCAAACAGCAGTGATCCAGTGGAGTATTAAAGGCGCCGGTTGGTTTGATCGTTTATTTGTAAACAGTTTTGGCTTACCCTTCTTCTCCGGGTTTATTTTCTTCTTTGCAGTAATAGCAGCTCTCATCTGGTTAGGATTAAGATGGGCGCAAACAAATCACTGGCGTTTTTTACGTTTGGGCTTGTGGAGTTTTGCATTTATGATGATTGGTTATTCAACATACATAACCACTATGATCCGTTCCAATGCCAATCCAGGTATTGATATGAATGATGTAAACAATCCACTTTCTCTTGTAAGTTATTTAGGCCGTGAGCAATATGGCGATGTGCCTTTATTAAAAGGTCAGATGTTTACTGCTGAAGCTGATTATGAAGAAACAGGAGATATTTATCAGCGTGTTGGTGATAAATATGAGATCACAGGAAAAAAGCGTAAAACAGTTTACCCGGCTGAGCAAACAATGGTGTTTCCCCGTGTGTGGGATGCAAGTAATGATCAGGGACATGCTGATTATTATGCGCAGTTTCTGGGTATTGAAAAAGTACAGGATAAGCAAACAGGAAAAGTTTCTTACGAGCGTGATCCCAATATGGCTGATAATTTTAAATTCTTCTTTGGCTACCAGATCAATATTATGTACTGGCGTTATTTCATGTGGAATTTTGCAGGTAAGCAGAATGATATACAGGGATTGGGTGAAAAGAGAAACGGTAACTGGCTCAGTGGTATTTCATTTTTAGATAATGCAAGAGTGGGTAATCAAAAGCTGATGCCTGATAGTTTAAAGAACAGCCCGGCAAACAATAAATATTATCTGCTTCCTTTTATACTTGGAATATTTGGAATTGTATTCCAGTTTTCAAAAAACAATAAAGATGGATTGATTGTAACATTGTTGTTTTTCTTCACCGGCCTTGCTATTGTATTATACCTCAACCAGGCTGGCCCGCAACCACGTGAACGGGATTATGCTTATGTAGGAAGTTTCTATGCGTTTGCTATCTGGATAGGTCTTGGATTTTTCCAGGTAAAGGAATGGATGGAAAAAATACTTAAAGGTGCAGTTGCTTCTTATGCCGCTGCAGCATTATCTTTCCTTGCAGTACCTGTTTTAATGGCCAATCAAAACTGGGATGATCATGATCGCAGTAAAAAAACACTGGCTCCCGATCTGGCAACAAATTACTTAGAAAGCTGTGCTCCCAATGCCATTTTATTTACGGTTGGTGATAATGATACCTATCCATTGTGGTATGCACAGGAGGTGAAAGGTGTTCGTCCTGATATCCGTGTTATCAATACCAGTTTATTGGGAACTGACTGGTACATCAATCAACTGCGTTATAAAGTAAATGAAAGCGACCCGATTGATGTAATATGGAACGAAGAACAGATTGCCGGTGATAAACGCAATGTAATTTATCATATCCCTGTTTCACAAACGGATACAGCTTATTATGATTTGTACACCATGATGAAAGACCGGGCTGGCAGTGATGCAGAAAATAAAATGTACCGTACACAGGATGGGCAACTGCTGAATTATTTTCCGGCAAACCGTGTAACTGTTCCCGTTGATAAAAATGTGGTGTTACAGAACGGAACTGTAAATGCAAAAGACAGCGTGGTGGAAGAAATGAAATTCCAGATAGGGAAAGGGTACCTGTTTAAAAACGATGCAGCCATTTTAAATGTGATTGCAGCCAATAAATGGAAACGTCCCATTTACTTTACGCAGCCTTTACAAATAGGATTTGATGATTACCTCCGCCAGGATGGATTAGCTTTTCGTTTAATACCCGTTATCAATGAAAGAGGAAAGGTGAATGTGGATTGGATGTTTGATAAAGTGATGAATAAATTTAAATATGGCGGTGCAGATAAAAACGGAGTTTATTATGATGAAGAAAACAGGAGGCATTTGTTGAACATGCGTAATGCACATACCATCCTTGCCATGAATTTAATTGCATTGGGCCGTAAAGAAGATGCAAAGAAAGTATTGCAGCATTGCGATCAAATGATGAAGGATAAGAATATGCCTTATGCAATGGCAAGCCGTTACGGAAATGATCACAATGAAAAGAGTTACTATTTTGCCATGACAGCTTTCCAGGCAGGAGATATTGAATTGGGTAAACGCATTATGGCACTGGTGAAGAAAGATTGCCAGCAGCAAATGGCATTTTATGAATCTATTACGGATGGTGATGGCCGCACACCCTCTGAATATGAATATCAAATGGCTAAGCAGTTGGTGGAGGGAATTGATAATGCATTAAAGGAATATGTACAGGGAGTAAAACCGGGCACAGATAGCATACAAAATAAAGAGGCACCGCAAACAATTAAAATTTCACCCGATACACAGAAATAATACCAAAGGGAAGAACTATATAGTCCAATTGTGCCTTTCAAAATTACATACTTGTATAATACCGCCCCAAGTAAATGATTGGACTAAAATATATTTCAAAGCGGTATAAAATTAAACCCCGGTTTTAAGCCGGGGTTTGTTTTTAGCAGGAAAGACTTTGCCAAAGTTGCTCAGGTTCTTATTTTTTTTGTTTTAATTGTGTACTCCTGCTCAATTGTTTGTACAACGGATACCATATACGTTACAAACTTGGTACTCTGCAAATCAATTTGTTTTTTGAGTTTTCGATACATACCAATTGATGAAATACCTACACGTTGAAAATCCTGTACATCAGTGATATCACTGCTTAATGCAGGAGTAATCGTTGTTCTGGCACTGGGAATATATACCCAGCCAAATGGTACAGGAAACCCGGTTGCAATAAGGGCCGCTGCTGTTCCTATACCTGCCGCACTAACAACTGTACCAATCACATTTTGTTTTGTGCGGATGAATTTTACCCTTACCACTTTTACCCGGCAACTGGTTGTTTGTATGCCGCTGTTGAGTGATAGTTTGAAAGGATGCGTTTCATTGTTATACACCTCCACAAACTTTGCCATCTTACGCAAAACTTCCTGCCTGTATTCATATTCCTGTACAATCCCCAGGTCTAAATGCAAATGAAGTGTATCTATCTTTGCATCTTGTTTCAATAAAAATTTGGGCTCACTGCAGGAAGAGAAAACAGTTAATGTTACAAAACTGAGAATGATAAAAAGTTTGAGTGTTTGCATGTGAGTGTGTTTCAATTATTCTTCACTTAACAGATCCGTATTTTCCAACAGGTTAATATTTACATCGTTGCCTGCAATACCTTCTACAGAGCCACGGATATGAGCTGCATTCAGCAATACTTTTTCCAATTGTTTCTCCCGTTGTTTCCATAATTTTTCCATGGCGTCCCGTTCTTTCTGTATGGAGATTTTCATGCTCATAAAACCTTCCCTGATTGCTTTCCATTGTTCGGCAAATTCATTACCGGTTAAATAACCGTACAGCATCTGCATCTTTTCACCTTTGTTTTCCTGGCCTGTTTGTGCCTGTGCAATACGAACAATGCTATCTCTTAAAACATGCGTTAATGCTTTTACTTCAGCAAAGTTGCAAATCCAAACACCGTCTTTCTGTCCAAATTTATCCCAATCTTTTGGCAGGGCTTGTGTAACAATCACAGCTATATCAGCTGCCTGGCTTCGCATATCAGCTTTTAGTTTTTCAATCCATTGCTCCGAAAAATCTTTGGTGCGTTTGCTTTCGAAAATAATTTTTCCGCACTCCTGGCCAAACTTGTTTCTAACGATCAATACACAATCAGCACCTTTTACACCTTTGCCCACTTCTTCAATACTATCGTAAGGAAATGACTGCCGCAGCAAATCTTCCAGTAAGAGTTCCTGTGCTTCGCCCTGGCTTTGCATAGAACCCTGTTCGGATTTGCGTTTCATTTCATCAACTAATTTTTTCTGTGCTTCTAATTTCTCTTCCAGCTCTTTATTCCTTAGTTGAAATTCGGTTTCTTTCAAAGAGTTTTTTTCATTCTCTTCTTTTCTTATGATCTCAGAAAGTTTTGTTCTTTCTTCCAGAAGCATTTTTTGTAACTGCAGATCCAGTTCCTGTTCTTTTGATAAAAGCAGTTGCTCTTTCTTTAAAAACGCTAATTCTTTTTCACGGGACAGTTTTAATTTCTCCTGATTTTCCTGATTAGTCAGTTCAAGCAGACGGAGTTTGTTTTCAAAATCAGAAGAAATGGATTTCCGTAATACTTCTTCTGTTTGTTGTTGAAGTTTTATTTTCTCTTCGGCAAATTCTTTTTCTTTTTTCTTTTTCCAGTCTTCAGCTTTTGCATTGGCTTCCTTTTGAATTTGTTCCTCAATAGATTTCCGGATTGATTCATTCGGTTCAAACTCATGACCACAGTTGGGACATTTTATTTCAGTTGACATCTTTTCTTTTTTGCAAGTTTACGAAAGAAGTATCACAGATGGTCCGGGGAAGTACGCTGCCCTGCAGTAGCAATGTACATCCCAACATCTGCCGCCGTTTTCAAGAACAAGAAAATTACAGAACTGCCAAATCCTAAAAAACCGGGCAATAAAATCATTAAATGCATGGGAATGATACGCAGGTAAGGCATAAAAAATATTTTCCCTATGTTTTCTTTCTGCGGCTGACTTGAGGTTTTTTTGCGGATAAGTTGCAGTGTACCTTCAACGAGGAATATGCCGGCTGTGATCAATATAAATTTTATATTGGTGCCTTTTGAAAAGCTCACCAACAGAAAAACAGCATATACTAAATGAAAAATGCCAAAGTGAAATAAAAAGAAAAAGGCAGCACAGCCCATATTGTTTTTACTGATGGGCTGATTATTCAGCTTCATACTGCTTTCATCCGGTTCTTTAACCAGTAACAGCTCAATAAAAGTAAAAAATCCTATGAGAATACTCTGCAACCAGTAAATCCATACAATGGTATTAAACTCTGCAGGATATTGCAGGTAGTAATAAACGAGATAGCTGTTAATAAACAGCAGGAACCAGAAGCCTGTATCTTTAAATATTCGTTTAAGCAAGGGTGTAAGTTTATGCCAAAATAGTTATCTATCTTAAAAAAGTGAAAGATTATCCTTAAATTATCTTTCTTTCTATGATTTCCTGTACAGGCTTTTCAGGAATGGAAAGTTATTGAGACGGTGTTTCTGTATATTTGCAGGTTGTAGCTATAATCATCTTTCGTCATGCATACCACTGCCGAGGCAAAACTTTTTGAGACACTTTTTAACCATGCAAGCATCGGTATAATTGTAGTAAACGGTTCTGCAGAAATTACAATGGTGAACCGTTTTGCTTTGTCTCAGTTTGGCTACAGTGAACCTGCTGAATTAAATGGTAAGAAGATCGAAATACTCATACCCGGCCGTTTTCACAGCAGGCATGTAGGAGATCGGGACAAATACATCTATGAATCCAAAAGCAGGCCAATGGGTATTGGGCTTGATCTTTTTGCGGTGAAAAAGGACGGAACAGAATTTCCGGTTGAGATCAGTTTGGGTAATTATGAATTTGATGAGCATAAGTTTGTGGTTGCTTTTATAAATGATATTACACAGCGTAAGGAATCAGAGCAGGCTATCAAAAAACTCAATGAAGAACTGGAGAGAAAAGTTGAAGAAAGAACGGTTTCATTACAGAAAACTGTTGAAAAGCTGAATCTGCAAATCAAAGAAACAGAAGAAAAGGATAAAGAGCTGAGGGCCGCTTTAAATAAAGAAAAAGAGTTGGGTGAATTGAAGTCACGCTTTGTTTCTGTTGCATCGCATGAGTTCCGAACGCCGCTCAGCACCGTTTTATCATCAATTTATTTACTTCAAAAATATACAAGCAGTGAAGATCAACCCAGGCGGGAAAAACACATTCAGCGGATCATTTCATCGGTAAACCTGTTAACTGATATTCTCAACGACTTCCTGTCAGTTGGAAAAATTGAGGAAGGAAAAATACAGGCACGGTTCTGTACATTTGATATTAAAAAAAATATCACGGAAACTATTGCAGAAATGCAAAGCCTCTGTAAAGCCGGACAGCAAATTAAATTTGAACATTCGGGAAATCATGAGGTAGAACTTGACCCGGCCATGTTTAAACATATCACCTTAAATTTACTTTCCAATGCCATCAAATTTTCACCGGAGAGTTCAGGTATTTACATCAGTACTAACGTTGATGATGGAAGTGTTCAGCTAAAGGTGAAGGATAGCGGTATTGGTATTTCAAAGGAAGACCAGGAGCATTTGTTTGAACGTTTTTTCCGTGCAAACAATGCCATGAATATTCAGGGTACCGGATTGGGATTACACATTGTATCAAAATATGCCGAACTTATGAACGGAAAGATCACCTGCAAAAGCGATGTTGATCAGGGAACAGAATTCACCGTCACCTTTATAAATAAATATTAAAAGCAATGAAGAAAATTCTGCTCATAGAAGATAATGACGAAATAAGGGAAAACACAGCCGAGATACTGGAGCTTGCCAATTATAAAGTAGTAACGGCAGCCAACGGAAAACTGGGCATTGAAACGGCCCTGGCTGAACTGCCCGATCTCATTGTTTGTGATATTATGATGCCTGTATTGGATGGCTATGGTGTGTTGCATGCCATGCATAAAAACGACAGTATAAAAAATGTTCCGTTTATTTTCTTAACAGCCAAAACCGAACGAAGTGATTTGCGTAAGGGAATGGAACTGGGCGCTGATGATTATATTACCAAACCCTTCAGCGGTACTGAGTTGCTGAATGCAATAGAAGGAAGACTGAAAAAAGCGGAACTGATCAAAGAAGAATTTACATCAGGCCTTGATGGCGTAAATAAACTTTTGGCAGCAACAGGTTCAAAAGATGCGCTGGAATATTTAACAACCGACAGAGACGTAAACAAATACAGGAAAAAGCAAACTGTTTATAATGAAGGCAACCGTGCAGCCCGTTTGTTTTACATTGTAAAAGGGAAAGTAAAAACCTTTAAGTCAAATGATGACGGAAAAGAACTGGTAGTTGGTTTATACAATGAAGGTGATTTTCTGGGTTATGTAGCTTTGCTTGAAGGAAGTTCCTACAAAGAAACTGCAGAAGCCATGGAAGACAGTGAACTGGCAATTATTCCCAAGAGTGATTTTGATGAACTGATGAACAGCAATGCACAGGTAGCACATAAGTTTATTCAGTTGCTGGCAAAAAATGTTGCCGAAAAAGAAGAACATCTGCTGGGGCTTGCTTATAACTCACTCCGCAAAAAGGTTGCAGATGCTTTAATGAGTTTGCAAAGGAAATATAAAACAGGAGATGGTAATTTCTCCATTAACATCAGCCGTGAAAACCTTGCCAGTATTGCAGGTACTGCAACAGAATCGCTGATACGTACCTTGGGTGATTTCAGAACCGAGAAGTTGATTGATATTAAAGAAGGTAATATCATTATCCTCAATGAAAAAAAATTAGAGAACCTGCTGAACTGAGTTGCTGATGCTTTTTCAAAGCATACCTGCTGCTTTACCCTATTCTTTATCAGAATAGTTCATACTCATCACTCAGCTATTCAACAAAGAAGGCTTAATGATTCTGTTTCCGCAGAATAAACAAATGGTTTGAGTGATACCTCTTTTTTGTGTAGTGAAATGAACCCAGGCTGATTATCAGATTGATTCAGACAGGTAAAGATTAAAATCTGATTTCAGTTTGCTGAACTGTTTTTCAACAATGTCCATATCCTTATGCATCTTTTTCAGCTTTTTCTGTAATTCCCTGATGAGTGCCCCATCTTCCTGGCTTTCCCTTGCAATTAAAATATCCAGCTCATGAATATCCTGGCGCAGCATGTTTACCGTATCATCTTCAGCAATAAATTTATTCTGAAAGTATTCGGCACGTTCCAAAAACTCATGGTTTGTATCTGTTTGTAATACCTGCGACAAGCGATTCTTCAAATGGTTGTTCTCCTGCTGTATAAACTGCAGGTGACGTTTCCATGTATCGCTTTCGTGCCGGTACTGAAGAATTTTATTATTTAAAGCCATAACAATACTCATAAAAATTTATAGACTGAACGATATAGACATTTTTCCTTCTTAAGCAAATCTAAAAACTGATACCCCCGTTGTGAATAACCAACGTCACCACCCATACTGATACTTATCATAACATGCAATACCCTTGTTAATGACAGTTAATTACTTCTGCGGGCGCATTTGCCAGCACCGGACTGATGAATGGAATGCCCAGGTTCATTCCTCGTAAGATGAGAATGAAGGCCATTACAGTCATTATATAAGGCACTGCCTTTTTTATTTTTCTTCTTACCGAAAATGAAATTGCATTTCCGGCTACACTCAATACCATCATCAACGGTAATGTACCTGCACCAAAAGCTGCCATAAATCCGGTACTCAACTGCAGCTCATTAAAATTTACAGCGCTTGCCAGTGCAACATATACCATACCACAGGGCAGCAGGGCATTGAGCATACCAAGAAAAAGAAAAGAATTTTTTCTTTTGGTATGCAACAAACGAATCATGTTGTTTTGAACAAACGTGTACAGTTGCTGTGCCCATTTCGGTTGCCATGCATTTTGCAAAAAATAATATTGAATGATGAACACAAGAATTACAACACCACTGATGATAGATAACCATTGCTGAAAGCCAGCTATATAAATGGTACGGCCCGCCATGCCAAACAACAAACCAAGAATGGCATAAGTAACAATACGGCCTGTATTGTACAGTAATGCAGCGAGGCGTTGTTGCCATACTGCAAGGTGCTGCACCGGTAAGGCCAGCGCCAGCGGCCCGCACATACCTACGCAGTGAAGACTGCTGAAAGTACCTAAAATCAATCCTGCTGTTATTACTTCAATCATTATTTTATACTTACTGCCTGTTCGTTGTAATAATTCTGATTATCTGTTTGCCAGGTAATCTTTACAACATACTTGCCGGGTAAAATTTCTTTTGCCGCAATCAATTGAACCGCTTCCTGAGATAACTGAATAGTAAATTTTTTATCTTTTCTTGAATCGGCAGTACAATAAAAGAAAATAGTTCCTTCTGCTTTCTTCTGTTTCATTTCCTGCGGAAACTGAATACTGATCTGTTCATTCTGCTGCTGTATAAGTATGCCACTGCTCAGCTTGTTTGCCTGGTTAGTACCATCAATCACCTGCTGATAGGCCAGCTCATCTTTGTAATAGTCTTTACTCACCAGGTCAAAATGCGATTGCGTGGTTTTATACATCAGGAAAAAGATGAAGCCTGCAAACGCAATAAATACAATTGTCAGTTTATGTCCCCAATTCAGTGTCATAATAAAATAGTTTATTCGTTTACGTAAACAGGCCCCAGAAAACTTGTTTTAATTACATCAATTTTCTTGTCTCCATTATACAGGCCAACTTCTAAAACAGTTTTACGGGTATGAATACCCTTCTTGGGAAGAGTGATAAAAAAAGAACCTGCACCTTGTCCATCACTGTGAACATGAATGAAATCACCTACCATTTGAACTTTACCATTTTCATCTTCTATTCTTACTGTAAGCGGTATATCGTTAACGGTCTTATTCATCACTTTAATATTGTACAGGTTCGATATACTGTCAGTTCCTTTTTCCTGGTACAATAAACCGGGTGTACGCATAACTGTAGCTTTTACATCTTTCTGAGATGCCAATAAAATAGTGAGCAAACTCAGAAGCACAACGAGCAATACAGTGTACATACGCATACGGCGTGTGTAGCGAAGTTTTTCATGATTGGCTATACCGTTTTCACTTGCATAACGGATCAGCCCTTTCTTAAAACCTACGCTTTCCATCATGTGATCACAGGCATCAATGCAGGCTGTACAACCTACACATTCCATTTGAGTACCGTTGCGGATATCAATTCCTGTAGGGCAAACTTTCACGCATTGGTGGCAATCAATACAATCACCTGCTGTTCTTTCTTCTTTTTTATTGAACTTTTTTCTTTCTTCTCCACGTTTGTAATCATAAGCAACAACCATTGAGTTTCTGTCGAGCAACACACCCTGTAATCTGCCATAGGGACAAATAACGATACAGGCTTGTTCCCGGAAGAATGCATATACTGCATAAAACACAGCACTGAAAATCATTAAGGCTACAATGTTACCCACATTTTCAGTTGGTAGCTGTATCATTTCCCACAATTCCTTTACACCAATGATGTAAGCAAGGAAGTAATTGGCAATGATAAATGCCAGAATGTAAAAGAGCACATGCTTCGTTGCTTTGCGGGCAATCTTGTTGGTTGTCCATGGTGCAGCCGCCAGAATTTTTTGCTGTGGTGCATCGCCTTCAATTAAATATTCAAGTTTGCGAAACAGCATTTCCATGAAATTGGTTTGGGGGCAAACCCAACCGCAGAATAATCTCCCGAAGGCTGCTGTAAACAAAATAATGAATACAATAAACGTAATCATGATAATACCAAAAATGAAGAAGTCCTGGGGCCAGAAAACCTGGCCGAAAAGAATAAATTTCGCTTTTGGTACATTGAACAGAAATAATGGTCTTCCTTTTACATAAATAAATGGAAGAGTGAGAAAGATCAGAAAAAAGAAACCGCTTACAATTGTACGGATATTATAAAATCTTCCTTTTGGCTTTTGGGCAAACACCCATTTGCGTTTGCCTTGTTCATCTACTGTGGCTATCCTGTCACGAAACGATTCCTTATTCTGATTTTTTATCTCTGACTCAATCATGGTTTTTCACTCTATAATTTAAAGCGCTGCTTTGGTTTCTTTTACTGCAGAATCTTTAACAGGCGCTGTATTGTTTTCCTGGTACAGTTCCCCTTGTTTTTCTTTTGGATTTGGAGGGTTTGTACCTTTTAATAATTTAATATAACTTGCTAATTGTGCTATTTGTACAGGCGAGTAATCATCTTTCCAGCTCTTCATTCCTTTTTCGGGCCAACCATATTTAATGGTTTTGAAAATATCTTTAATACCACCACCATGTATCCAGTAATCATCTGTTAAGTTTGGCCCCACAGCATTCCCTTGCCCTTCCTGCCCATGACATGCAGAGCATGTTTGCTTGAAAATTGCTTTGGCCGGTTTTAATGCTGCTGCATCTTTTAATAACACTACCGTGTTTTCATCTACCTTGTTGCCGGCTTTAGCCAAGAAAGCTGCTTTCTGTTCTTCACCACGTTTCCATGCAATTTCAAATTCCTGTTTGCTTAAAGGAGCCGTTTCTGCAATATGATAACGGTATAAATAAATTACCCCAATAATAATCGTAAGATAAAATCCATATAACCACCAGCCGGGTAATTTATTATCCAGTTCACGGATGCCATCATAATTATGACCGAGGTCAATTTTGGATTCCTGGTCTGCAGGTTTGAAACTGTTGATTTTATCCCACCAGGTACTGAAAGCTGAAGGTTTACTTACAATTGTTCCGGCTGTAGCTGCTGCAAATGCTTTTTCTTTAGTAATGAAGTTCTTTACAAAAAAACCCATTACCAAAATAACAATCAGCTCAATTGCAATAACCGAAACCAGCAGGTAAAAAGTAAGGGGTGTAAGCCCGCCAATTGATGCCGGAGCAGTTGATGCAGGCGCAGCCGCATCCTGTGCAAGGCCAATAGCTGGTGATAAAAAAGCAATCAAACCAACAATTGTTTTTACTGAGTTACTTTTCAGTTTAGCGCTGTGCCACTTTGCAGTGCCAATTACAACATTTGCCAGCAGTGCTATTACAAACAGCAATACCAAAATGATTGCAAGCATTGTAATTGCCATCGGGTTACTCCACAATGACTGTGGAGCCGCTTCCGGGGCTGTTGTTGTTTGCTGTGCTGATACAGCAAATGTTGCAAACAGGAAAGTAAATGCAAGCATTGCTTTACCAACTCCCGTCATTGAAAGATATTTTTTTATGTTTAACATCTTGCTTTGGTTTTTTTAGTTATCTAATGGAATACGACTGATCTTATTCAATTCTTTTTTATCTGCTCTGGCAAGCCATACGATCATTACACAGAAGAAGATAAAGAATATGAGAAAAGAGGTTAAACCGTAAATACTTACGTTACTTATTTTTTCTAAATAATGTATGAATTTCATTTCTTATTTTTTTTCAGTGAGCATTTTTAGTTTGAAGCTGTTACTGGTTTCTTTTCAGCTTTTATGTCCTTACCTAATCGTTGCATATAAGCAATAAGGGCTATGATTTCCTTATTGGCAGGAGTTTGAATTTTATCAATCTTCAAATTGATTCTGATACTGTTTGCCTGCGTCATCAGATCCCTGTTGGCAATTTTATCATAGCCTTCAGGATAAGGAACACCCAATGTTTGCATTGCCCTGATCTTTGCAGGAGTTATGGAAGTATCTATATTATCATCATACAACCATCCATACGTTGGCATAATTGATCCGGGCGACATTAACGATGGGTCCATAAAATGATTATAATGCCAGCTATCCGGATATTTTCCGCCAACTCTTGCTAAATCTGGTCCGGTACGTTTACTTCCCCACTGGAATGGATGATCATATACAAACTCACCGGCTTTTGAATACTCACCGTATCTGGCAACTTCATCCCGGAAAGGACGAACCATTTGTGAGTGACAGGTATAACAACCTTCACGAATGTAAATGTCCCGGCCCTGTAACTCAAGCGGAGTATAAGGTTTTACACTTGCAATGGTTGGGATGTTTGATTTAATTAAGAAAGTAGGAACAATCTCAATTAAACCACCAATTGCAACAACGATTAAACTGATCACAAGCATCATTACCGGTCTTCTTTCAATCCATCTGTGCCAGTATTCCTTTTTATGTGCATCTGCTTTTGCAAGTGCTGGTGCTTCTGCTTCTTCATTAGCTATAAAGCTTCCCTGTTTTGCGGTTTTTAATAAGTTGTACACCATCATGATGGCACCGGTTAAGTAAAGAGCTCCACCAATACTTCTCATAATGTACATAGGGATGATGTTCGTTACAGTTTCAAGGAACTGGAACTTTAACTGACCTTCATCTGTAAATTGTTTCCACATATCTGCCTGTGCAAAACCTGCCCAGTAAAGAGGAATAGCATAAACTACAATACCAATGGTTCCTAACCAGAAGTGGTTGGTAGCTAATTTTTTTGAATACAGTGTTGTACCCCACATTCTTGGAACTAACCAGTAAAGCATACCAAACGCCATAAAGCCATTCCAGCCTAATCCGCCAATATGTACGTGTCCTACAATCCAGTCTGTAAAGTGAGCAATAGCATTTACACTTTTCAAACTCATCATTGGTCCTTCAAATGTGCTCATACCATAGCAGGTAACAGCAACAACAAAGAATTTCAAAACAGGGTCTTCACGTACTTTGTCCCAGGCTCCACGTAATGTAAATAAACCATTGAGCATACCGCCCCAGCTTGGCGCTATCAGCATTACACTGAAAACAACACCGAGTGATTGTGCCCAATCGGGCAATGCAGTATATAATAAATGATGCGGGCCTGCCCATATATAAAGGAAGATGAGCGCCCAAAAGTGAATGATGGATAAACGATAAGAATATACAGGACGGTTTGCTGCTTTTGGCAGGAAATAATACATTAAACCAAGAATGGGTGTGGTAAGGAAGAACGCCACCGCATTATGACCATACCACCATTGCACCAATGCATCCTGAACACCGGCATAAAAACTGTAACTTTTTATCCAGGAGAATGGAAGTTCAAATGAGTTAACAATGTGCAGCATTGCTACTGTTATCCATGTGGCAATAAAGAACCAGATAGCCACATAAATATGACTCTCCCTTCTTTTTATAAGTGTACCAAACATATTAATGCCAAATACCACCCATATTAAAGTAATAAGGATGTCGATTGGCCATTCAAGTTCAGCGTATTCTTTACCGGTAGTAAAACCGAAAAATAAAGTAACTGCTGCCAATAAGATAATTAACTGCCATCCCCAAAAATGAATCCAACTTAATTTGTCGTTGAACATACGGGCTTTTGTAAGACGCTGCAGTGAATAATAAATACCCATAAACATACTGTTGCCAACAAATGCAAAAATGATAGCATTGGTGTGAATGGGGCGAAGGCGACCGAAAGTAGTACCCGGATAGTTGAGTGAGATAGCCGGAAAATAAAACTGAATGGCTACCAACAACCCAACGAGCATGCCTACAATACCCCATGCAGCGGTGGCAATGGCGAAGTACTTTACGATCTTGTTGTCGTAGTTAAACTTTTCTAATTGCATAACTTCTGTTTGATTATTATGGTTTTGAGTTCTGGTTTGCTGAAGATTCGGATGAGTTGTTTTCTTTTTCTGAAGGAGGATTATCGAATAAGATCCTGTAAGGGGGCGATTTCTCATCATCGTACTGGCCGCTTTTAACGCTCCATAAAAAAGCTGCTAAAAACAAAGAGGCAACAGATACGCTGGCAATAAGTAACAATATGATTACGCTCATATATAGCTTTCCTTTAAGGCTGTAAAACTATTTTCTGCAGGCTTTACAGGAACTGATAGAAATCAGGAATTTTATTGATTTTCATCAAATGTTCATGATTTTGGTCAGTCAGGAATTATTTCAGCTTCAGATATTTTGCGTAAAAGGAGGAAGCTCCGAATGTGATCAAAATGATACTGATGGAGCTGGATGGCATGAGTATGGCAGCAACCATGGGTGATAATACACCCTGTAATGCAAAAGACAGCCCGATAACATTGTAGAGAATTGATAACACAAAACTGGCAATAACAATCTGCTTATTGGCTTTTGCAAGATGCAGGTAAGCTGAAAGTTTGTGCAACCTGTCTGCTTCCAATATGCCATCACTGGCCGGGGTAAAGTTGTTGGTGCTTTCAGTAACGGCTATACCTGCGTTACTTTGTTTCAATGCACCTGCATCATTCAACCCGTCACCAATCATAATTACTTTGTCACCCAATTGCTGTTGGGCTTGTATATAAGCCAGTTTCTCATGTGGTTTTTGATGAAAAAAGAGTTTGGCATTATGCCCAATGGCTTGTTGCAATGTTTTCCTTTCACCTTCGTTATCGCCGGAAAGAACAGAAATTTTATAATGCTTCTGCAGTTTTTTTATTTGAGAAAGAAGAGAAGGCCGGTAATGATTGCGGATGATAAAATGCCCAAGAAGATTCCCGTCAATTGAAATATACAAAGTGCTTCCTTCCTGTTCATTTATTATTTCACCTGTAACAAACTCTGATGACCCGATTGAAATGATACGGTTATCAACAATACCCTGGATGCCTTTACCTGTGATTTCATTAAAATTTGTAACTGCTATGTTTTCTTTTCTACCCAAATGCTTTGCCAGTAATTTACTGAGGGGATGGTTGCTTTGTGCAGCTAAAGCTGCAATTTCTGCTTTGGTTCTTCCTTTTAATGCTTTGCCCGAAAAAATAATATCCTGTTCCTGTGTGGTTGTAAGTGTTCCCGTTTTATCAAATACAATATGATTGGCATTGGCTATTTCTTCAATAGCCTGTGCATTACGCAGGTATAATTTATTTCGGCCGAGTATGCGTAACACATTACCATTGGTAAACGAGTTGGAAAGCAACAGTGCACAGGGGCAAGCAACAATTAATATGGTAGTAACCACATTCCATGCTTTTGTACTGTCATGAAAGCTCCAGTACAGGGCGCCTGCTAAAGCAATGGTAAAAACAATCCATGTAAAATACCGGCTGATGTTGTTTACAAATGAAATCTTTTCCTGCTTTGGTTTTTCATCTTTATTCCACAGTTTGGTGAGGTAGCTTTGTGCTACTTCTTTCATAACCAATATTTCAATATTGCTGCCGGTTTGTTTACCGCCTGCATACAGCAGTTCGCCCATTTCTTTTAATACAGGCATTGATTCGCCGGTAACAAAACTGTAATCAACAAGTGCTTTACCTCTTGTAAGCAATCCGTCAACAGGAATGAGTTCTTCGTTATGAATTAAAATTGTATCTCCGGTTTGCAGATCGGGCAATGCAGTTGCAACTTCGTTCCCATCTTTTAAAACTGTAACTGCAATGGGGAAGTAAGAAGTATAATCCCTTTCAAAAGACAGTTGCTGGTACGTTTTTTCCTGCAGCACACGGCCTATCAGCATAAAAAATACAATCCCACTCATTGAATCGAAATAGCCGCTGCCGGTATTACTGAATATTTCATATACACTTCTGCCAAAAGTCATGATAATGGCTAATGCTATGGGAGCATCAATGTTGAGGATTTTATGTTTAAGGCTGCCCCATGCACTCTGATAAAAAGGAAGTGAACTGTAAATTAAAACGGGCAGTGCTAAAAGAAGATTGAAATACCTGAAAACGGATTGCAAACTTTTTTCTGCTTCTTCCAGGCCCAGGTATTCAGGAAAACTCATGAGCATGATGTTGGCAAAACAGAAACCTGCAATTCCCAACTGGTAAATGAGGCTGCGTTGAATACGGGGTTTGGCTTTATGAAGATTTTGCAAACTGATATAGGGTTCGTAACCAATACCGGTAAGCAACTCAGCAACTGTTCTTAGCTTGGTTGATTGATGATTGAAGACAATATCAACTTCCTTGCTGCTGAAATTCACCCTGGATGAAATAATATCTTTATTGAGTTTGTGCAGGTTTTCCAATAACCACAGGCAGGAGCTGCAGTGGATCTGCGGCAAATAAAACGTTACATGAATTTGCTCTTCATTGCGGAATGAAACAAGCTGCTGCTGAATTTTAGTATCTTCTAAAAAAGAAAATTTGTCTTTACGCACTTCAATGCGCTGGTTAATGCCCGGGGTTTCGTTGAGATTATAATATTCGCAGAGGTCACTTTGGTTCAATACCTGGTACACCGTTTTACAGCCCTGGCAGCAAAAAGATTTGTCGGCCAGTTTAATTTGTTCTGTAACGCAGTCATCGCCGCAGTGATAACATTGTATGGCTTGTTTGGTTGATGTACTCATAAATAAGTCCGCAAATTAGTTTGGGTAGTGGAGCAAAATTCTGACGGCAGTCATATCAAAAACTGACCATCATCAAAAAAACAAAAAGCCCCGCCACAAATCTTTTGCGGCAGGGCCCGGGTCACAATCCCGCCATTGGCAGGATCATTTCACAGCAATGTGTTTACCCATTGCCAGCTTCTTAGCTTCTTCCCTTTTGGGAAGCATCAATTTCAATACGCCATCTTCATACTTGGCATCAATCTTTTCCCTGTTCACTTCTTCTGGCAGTGTAAAACTGCGGCTGAAAGAAGAATAGCTGTATTCTCTGCGGTTGAACTTTTCTTCTTTTTCTTCTTTGTTTTCTTCTTTTTCGCAGCTGATGGTAAGCATATTGCCTTCCACATCAATATTAAAGTCATCCTTCTTCATGCCAGGCACGGCTAATGAAACCTTATAATCATCTTTGTTTTCAACAATGTTTACTGCAGGTACAGTCATTATGCGGCCCATTAAAGAACCACTGTTATCAAACCATTCGTTCCATGGTTTGAAGAAATCGTCAAATACAGTTGGCAACATGCCAACTTTGGATAATGCTCTTGTTGACATACACACCTCCTTGTTTTTATGTTTTAAAGATCTTGTTAACTGTTTAAAGGTAGTTTTCAGAACAGGTTTTTTCAAGGATGGCAGTCAGTGAACTGCATGAGAGTTGTCATTAAAAAAAATACAGAAATTATTTTTTCTTCAGCCACTCTTCTACTTTTTCTTCTGCTTTTTCAACGGCTATTTTTGTAAGCGTTGCGGCAAGTTGAGATAAACCTGCTGCCAAAGGATGTTCTCCATTAACAGTACTTTCTTCAAACAGCTTGGAAAATACCTGGCCTGCAAAGTGTTTTGGTTTTAAACTTTCCTTTACATCACGCCAATCATACCGGATGGCTTTTTCCAGTTCCAGCTTCCGTTGCTCTAAGCGTTTTTTCTCCGCATAGAGTTGTTTCATTGATCTAATCTTCTTCGCCATCATCTTCGTCTTTAAATAATTGTTCCAGCATGGCATTCATGATGGGGATACGCAGAATTTTTTCCCTTAACAACCATACAATGAGTCCAAACAGGAAATAAATTCCTGCTACAATCAGGAAACCCCAGTAAAATTCACCGGTTAGTTTGGAAAAAACATAAGCCAAAGCAATGCTTGCAAAAAGGAGAAAGAATACAAACACAAGCGCTGCAATTACAACAGCAAGAATATTTGCTGTCAGTTTTGAGCTTTTTTCTGCACTGCTCAGCTTAACCGAAGAAATGCGGTTGTTTACATACTCTTTTACATGTTCGGCAAGTTCCTCTACTTTGGCAAATGTTTCTTCCATCAGTGTGTTTTACTTTGTAATACGTAGCTAAAGCGTAGTATTAAAGTTAGGCAAACTCTTCAATTGTTTCTTTTAGGGAAGTTGCTTTGTCTTTTACATTTACACGCAGGCTGTTTACTTTGTCTTTTACAGTATCAACCAGCTTTTTACTTCCATCGGTAATTTTTTTGCGGGTGTCTTCACCTTTATCAGGTGCATATAAGATACCCAGCACTCCGCCAACCACTGCACCTGCAGCAGCTGCAATTGCAATTTTTCCTACTGTGTTCATAAAAAAATATTTAAGGGTGAAAAATTAATAGACCCAAGTTAGTATTCCCTATCAGGAAATGCAATGATGCAACTCAATGAATTGAATGATGTACGTCAGATTTTATTCTGCTTTGCACCTGCTTGTTTTTTCTGTGCAGTAAAGAACCAATTTATCGAATAAAACCCGGCAACTCATCAAAATATTCAGCTTCTTTTTCTGTAAGCAGCACATCCTTTGCAGCCAGCAGCATTGATTTGTATGAGGTATAGAGTTCCCTGTTGTAATTAATGATGGTTGAAATTTCTGTTTCGCTCAGCTTTTGCAAAACATTTTGCCTGTAAAGGTTACTCAGCTCAAGGGTGTAACTCTGCACCACATTTTTGTACATGGCGGAAAGGTTGCTGAAGATCATTGAAGCGTCCGGTTCAGAAAATACCCGCAGCAGTTGTTCAAAAAATAAATCCGTTTTTACTTTTGTTTCCCGGTAAAAGGAAAACTTGATGTCGTTTGAAGAATTACGTAAAAGCTCAACATCGTTCAAAGCATCCTTCATGCTTTTTGCGGCATACATACCATTTCTTACAGAAGATACAAGCCTGTTGAGGCGTTTGGTATCTTCTGTAAGTGAAAAACCCTGTTGCAGTTGTACATAATAAGCAAGTATATCGCCGTGTACATGTTTTATATGTTCATACTTGTCGGGTGCACTCATTTTCAGGTAGTTTTTGTGTAAATATTCCTGAGGTAATACCACTCTGTTTATTTCAAATACCTGCAGGTTAAATTGTGCAACGATGTACAGGAACCGTTTACTTTCTTTTTCCATGGCCTGCATAGCCAGTTCGGGTTCTGTTATGTTTACTTTATGTATAAATAATGTTTCATCATTTTCTTTTACAAATCTTTTTTCAAGAAACCTTCCAAAGGCATTGAGAAACGGGAAGAACAGAATGATGCCAAACAGGTTCACCAGGGTTTGAAAAAACACCAGTGCAATCACCTGATCAGAAATACCCGCAACTGAAGTAATGAGGTATGCAACAGGTTTAAGAATTGGTAACAACAGCAAAGAAGTGATTCCATTCATCAGAAAATTACCAAGCGCTACTCTTTTTTTTGCAGCCAAGCCTGCCCATGATGCAAGCAACAGTTTAACGGTAGTACCAATTTCAGAACCAAGTACAAGTGCCATGGCCGGCAACAGATCAATGGCATGTACGTACAATGCAGAAAGAATGATGGCAACTGTTGCCGAGCTGGATTGAATGAGGGATGTTATGACAATTCCCATCAATAAAAAAACAAACAACGGGTATTGATTAAACTGGCTGAAGTCAACTGCTTTTACAAGTCCTTCCACTGCAGTTTTCATAAAGTTTAATCCAAGAAACAAAAAGCTGAAACCAAACAGGAACTGGCTGAACTGAAAGCAGCGGCTTTGTTTGTTACTCAGCATCATGATAAGGCCTGCAATACCGGTAGCAGGTAAGGCAAAACTTTCTATATTAAATTCAAAACCAACGGTTGCAACTATCCAGCTTGTAAAGGTGGTACCAACATTACTGCCCAGCATTACTGCCAGTGCGTTTTGCATTTGTATAACACCGCTGCCAACAAATGCAAGCGCCATCAGGTTTACTACACTGCTGCTTTGTAAAACGGCAGTTACAACAGCGCCGCTGCCAACAGCTTTCAGCTTGTGCGATGTTTGTTTTTTTAAAAAGAGTTTAAAAGATCGCCCCGCTAATTGCCTGAGAGATTTTTCCAGGAAACTCATGCCTAATAAAAAAACAGCTATACCAGCCAGCATTTTCCATATATCAAATTGCATATTCATCAATAGTAAAAAACAGTTATTCAGTCTATAAGAGAAAAGAAACTGTTTAAAAAGCCGGAATAAACACAGAGTAGCAGAGGATTTTGAGTTTTACAGAGAAAATGGGAATTGAAAACAAAACCTCTGTGTTCCTCTGCTGCTCCAAAACTCTGTGTTGAAATTACATTTTTTGATAGTCTATTCTTCTCTCTGCAAATTATATCAGCCGATATGTGCATTAAGATGCTGCAAAATTTCACGTGCAGGCACCACACCGCTTTTGCGCCATATAACCTGTCCTTCTTTAAAAATAATAAGCGTTGGTACGGCCTGTACGTTATAACGGTTGGTGAAGGCAGGATTTTTATCAATATCCATTTTTAAAACAGTAACACGGTCGCCAATCTTATCTTTCACCTCATGCAATACAGGAGTCATCAGCTTGCAGGGACCGCACCATTCAGCAAAAAAATCTACAACCACCGGTTTGCTTCCATTGATATGTGTTTCAAAATTGTTCATGGCATAAAGCTAAATTCAAAAAGAACACATTGCTATGAGAAAGGTCAACTTTTGGGTTGATGATCATCAGCACATTCGTTTGAGATACTGATTATTTTTAAATAATCCCGATCTTTCAGCTTTCAATGAATGAGTAAATTCCATGTTAACCGGTAAACAATTTTCTGTTTCATCAGCTTACAGCGCTCACAATAAAGTAAAACTTATACGGGGTGGCAGGGATTATTTTTCATTGTTGCTTCAAATGATTGATGATGCCCGGCACAGTATTCATTTGCAGACGTATATTTTTGATAACGATGAAACAGGCAAACAGGTTGGGGCTGCTTTAATGGAAGCGGCCCGGCGTGCTGTAAAAGTTTATCTGCTGCTTGATGGGTATGCATCACAAAACCTCTCCAAAGAATTTATTCAGCAATTGAAAAACAGCGGTGTTCATTTTCGCTGGTTTGAACCTGTTTTCAGGAGCAGGTATTTTTATTTTGGAAGAAGATTGCATCATAAATTAGTGGTAACGGATGCTGTGCATAGTTTGGTTAGCGGGGTAAATATCAGCAACCGTTACAATGATATGCCGGGAAAAAAAGCATGGCTGGATTGGGCTTTGTACAGTGAAGGAGAAGTAAGTGCAGAGTTGTACAGTTTGTGTGTTGATTTCTGGAATAAATCGGGGTGGGGTAAAAAGAAAAAACATTTGCTGAAAGCTGAAGCAGCCGTGAATCTAAATACAGATGAATGTTTGGTTAGAGTAAGGCGCAATGATTGGGTGCGCAGAAAAAACCAGATCAGCCGAAGCTATCTTGAAATGTTTAAGAGGGCAGAATCACATATTATTATCATGTCGAGTTATTTTTTGCCGGGCAGGGCATTCCGGAAAAATATGGCCAATGCTGTAAAACGTGGGGTAAAAATAAAAGTGATTGCTGCTGGCCCCAGTGATGTGGACATGGCCAAACATGCAGAGCGTTATTTGTACCGGTGGATGTTTAAAAATAAAATTGAGTTATATGAATATCAGCCAAATATTTTGCATGGTAAACTGAGTACGTATGATTCAAAATTTGTTACCGTGGGGTCTTACAACGTTAATAACATCAGCGCTTATGCAAGTGTTGAGCTAAACCTGGATATACAGAATGTTGCTTTTGCAAGGCAGGTTGAAGATACGTTAGCAGGTATTATTGCAAATGATTGTAAACGCATCACAGAAAAAGAATTTGAACTCCACAACAGTTTTATCAAGCGGGTGTGGCAAAAAACCTGTTACGATATTATCCGTATTATTTTTTACCTGTTTACTTTTTATTTTAAGCAGAAAAGTTAGACCCATTGCATTTGCATCTGATAGCTATCGGGATCCGTGAGAAGGGCTTGTGCGTTGGAATTGGGCAATGCCGCTTGAAAAGAGTTTTGCACGAAATAGTAAAAAGAAGCGGTATTAATTGCCTTTAATCCGGTTGAATAAATTCATGGCAGCATTCCAATCCCAGCCGGTAAAGCGGCCACGCTGTACCACTAATTCATTATCATCAGGGTGTTGCAAAAAATAGTGAAATACAAATCTCCCTCTTCTGTTTTGCCAGCCGAGTATTTCTCCAAACCGCAGATCATTAAATACCAACGTATCGTTCCATTTCTCAACCGTATAAAATTGCTGCGAAAAGCGGATGAGCTTTTGCAGATCTTCATGATCACTCACCGGCTTCAGTAAAGAATCATTTCGTGGAAAATATTCAAAATCAATTTTTGGGTTTGTATCAAACATTGAGCGAAAGCCTACATAGTATCCTGAATCATTTCCGGCAACCACATACCATAACCAGTTGTTAAGTGGGGTAGGAGTAATGAAATACCGTTGATGCGGAATGTTTTGTTTTGCAAAAATCTCTTTCACTTCATGGTTGATATTTACTTTGTTGATGCTGCAATAAGCCAGGTAAAGAAAGGGAAGGAATATTCCGAACTTCCACCAGAATGTTCTTTTTGGGTGAAAGCGATTCAGGATGATCAACATAAAAAGTGCAATACCCGGCCAAACAGAAAAGAAAGGATCGGCCACATAAACAGTGTTGAAAGAAAAACGCTGATGACTGAAAGGTTCCAGCCAGCCAATGCCATAATTATTAAATCCGTCTAAAAATAAATGCAGGAATACTTCAGCTGTAAAGAAAAGGAACCATTTTTTATAGGAGATGTCATGCGGCCTGTGTATCCGCTCGGCCGTTAATGCAAAGATGGGTATAATGAGTAATGCAAACAGAACAGAATGGGTAAAGCCCCGGTGCGCCAGCAAGTCATCCGATGTGTTCATCCAGAACGAAGCAATGAAATCAATATCGGGAATGCTTTGTGCCAACGCTCCCCACAGCATTGCTTTTTTGCCAAATCCTTTTTCAAAAAAAGCTTCACCAATACAGGCGCCAAGCGCTATGTGGGTAATGGAATCCATGCAGGCAAAGTTACTGGTTCATTCTTTTGCAGCCTTTATATTTATACGCATGTTACGCAAAAAGTGTAACTGAATTTATAAATTCAATGCCTATCGGCTATTTGGTTTTGCAACTGAATATTGATAATTGTAAATGCGCCAAACGTTCCTGCGGAACGATTTTCACTCGAATATTTACATCTACCTGCAAAACGTCCCTTCGGGCAATGTCTTTAAGTTAAGCTCCGTTAGGAGCATCCTGTTTATAGTTATAATGCAATCGAATTAACTGGCTCCATGGGAGCCGCCTGTTTTGTTAGGTGACTCCTGTGGAGTCTAAATGATCTTGCTTTTATTTTCTATAAACAGGCTGCCGCTCTGCGGCTTAACTTCTTAACTTAACGACATTGCCCTTCGGGACGACCGACGGGTAGTAATTTGATTTTATGTTGTGTTCGTTCCATAGTAGGAACGTTTGGTGCAGTGCATAAAACAAAGCAGCAGATAGTCATTATAAATTCAATATTTGTGATCTCTGATTTCAGCCAATTGCTATTGCCTTCTTTACATTTAGCGGGAACCTGGTTTTTTTGCAGGGCAGGTAGTGATGCCAAACAAACTGTACAAAGGACAAAAGCCAAAAAAACCTGTTACTGCAAATACCCCTGCCAGTACCAGCAACACTATACCCCATGTGCCCGGTACAATATTCTGAAACCAAAGCAGGGACAGTACACCGGCAACAATGATGCGAATGATTCTATCGGTATTACCCATGTTCTTTTTCATAATTAATTTTTTGAAGTTTTTAAAAACAGTTATTTCAACAGTGTATTTGTTTTGCAGTGATGAGCTGATATGTAAACCTAACAATCATCTGAAACCGATTCAATGACAATTATTGCAGCCATTTATGATCCTCATCATTTGCGGATAAAAAAAAGGGCCGATTAAAAAACCAGCCCGTTGAAACAATAACCAACCAAAAATTTAACGATGTGTAGTAAACACCGGCAGACGATGATCTGCTATTACATCGGATATAAAACTTTTTTTAATGAGTTGTGAAACACCTGAGCGGCCAAACGACCCGGATACCAGCAAAGCGCTTCTCCTGTTTTCCATCCAGGTACCAAAGTATTTCTTGGGCGGCATGTCCAGCTTCATCAGGGTTAAATCGCTGTAATGCCTGGCAGCCAGTTCTTCAATGTTTGACTGCTTTGGAAATTCATTTTTACCATCTTCATGAGCATATACCAACAAGGTTGGCTTTTTGCTCAACTCGGGAAACAGGTAGGCAAACTGCTTAATGGCATATACAGATGACTCGCTGCCATCATAGCTGAGGATGATTGTTTCGGGGAAATCATATTTCTCCGGCACAACCAACACCGGGCATTCTGAACCATGCAAAACATCCTGTAAATATTCATTGAGTTTGCCGCCCAGGTTTTCATAAAACACTTCGCTGCCAATAATCAACACATCAGCAAATCTTGTTTCCTGCTTCAACTCGGGCAGCGCAAAATCAAATAAATCTTCATGCACCCTGTATTCTATTCCATGTTTTTGGCAAAGCGTTTCAAACTTTGCAATATTCTCCTGCATCACTTCCGTATCCCTTCCTTCTACCAATGGGATAAACATCGGGCCGCTCATGCCATCAGCATAACTCCATAAATTAGCAGCCAGTGCCTGTGGTAAAAAAGCGCCTGTAACCAAAACCGGTTCCAATTCATTTAACTGCCGGGCAAACTCAAATGCCCCGGTAGAAAAATGGGTTCCGTCAAAAGCCAGTAATATCTTTTTCATGATACAAGCTTTAATGGTTCAAAGTTCCTGTTTCAGGCAACTAAAGAAAATGACAAACAACATGCAATAAACTGATAAGGGTCAGTCTGGAAATTGGGGATTGATTCTGTTCTTTATTTAGTAACTGAACTTCAATGTGATTAAGCGAAGGGTTGCAACAGGCTAACAGGTATGCCATACTTATGGCAGAATGATGAAATTTATCTGTGTGTTTAAAGTATGGCATACCTACAGCATCATCATAAACCGTTAACTTTTTCTTATTTAATAACAGCATTTTCAATTTCGCCTTTATTCAATCTTTGTTCAGGCGAAATGTAATGCAGTCCAAGAAACCGGTACATGTCTTCTTCTGTTTCACCGGCTATTCGCTTGTTGTTACAGTCAAAAATGCCGTATTCGTTGATCTTGTAGCCACGTTCCCTGGCAATGGTTCTTAATTTGATATTGTGTTCTTTTGATCCTGTGAAATATAACATAGCTGCGCCGTATTCATTATCATGTACAATGCGGATGTCAACCTGTATTTGTATAAGTTTGTCTTTGATCACCACACTGGCTTTTGTTCTTCCCGCAGCAATTACTTTTTCTGCAATGGGTAAGGCAATAAATTTGCTGACGATCTTTTTCCAGTCTTTTTCATCGGCAGTAACTACAATATCAATATCGCCGATTGTTTCTTTTTTTCTGCGCAGGCTGCCCGCCAGTTCAGCTTTATGTACACCGGGTATTTTTCTTATTGTATTCAATACAGCATTACCAATTCTTTCTGCATCTTTCAGCGGCAATCTTTGCGGATCCCTTTTTTCCAGCTTCAGGGCCTTGCTCATATTCTCAATTTTCTTTTGCCCGAATCCTTTGATGTTTTTCAGCTTGTTGTTTTTCAATGCATCAATCAGTTCTTCACGGTTGTTGATATGTAAAACTTCGTGCAGGGTTCTTACTGTTGCCGGGCCAAAACCTGTTATATTCATCAGCTCCAGCAATTCAAAAGGAACCTGCTTTTTTAATTTTTCAAAGGTTTTGATTTTACCTGTGTGCAGGTATTCCATGATCTTTCCGGCAATGCTTTCACCAATACCTCCAATTTCATCCAGTGTTTTAATATCTGTTGCATAACCGGCAATGTCTTCTCTCATGTTGTGCAGCATTTTGGCCACATTTTCATAAGCAATGGCACGAAATCGTTCTTCCTTTCCAAGATAGCTGTAACAATCTGCCATACTGTGAAAGATGGAAGCAAGCTTTGTATTGTTTTCAGGATAAATCATTAGCTTTCACAAAGAACTGCAATCAAAAAAAAATCTTTTATGAGAAGTGTCAAACAGATTGGTGATGACTGTCATAGTTTATCTCCATCAATTCAGATAGTTTAGATCACAAAATCAAATAGTATGAACGCAAATGTTGCTCCCGAAATACGTGAAGTGATAGAAGCCCTGCATTACAGGCCTTCTGTTTCCATTATTCTGCCTTTTGAACCTAAAATGAATCTTACTACAGAATTGGCGCATGCATTAAAAATTGCGACCAATAAAGTTGAACAGGAATTGACGCAGAATTATTCTCCTGAAATAGCCATGCTGCTGTTAACCAAGTTGAACATGGTGATTAAAAATCTCAAAGTTGATACCGGTAAAAAAAGCATAGCCATTTTTGTATCGCCTGTTTTTGAAAAAGTACTGTATCTCGATGTGCCTGTTGAAGAAAAAGTAATAGTGGATGAATCATTTGAAATAAGAGATCTGGTGTACAGTAAAAAACAACTGCACAAATACCTGCTGTTGATATTGAGTGGTAAAGAAAGCCGCATGTATTTGGGTAATACAGGTGAGTTTATGCGAATCATCTCTGATAAACCAGAAACGATAGAAGCGTATTTGAATGAAGTGCCTGAAAGGGTAGCCAACTTTTCTGATGTGTCAGACAGAAGAGAAGTGATGATGGATAAGTTTCTGCACCATATTGATCATTCACTGGATGTAGTATTAAATGAATACAGGTTGCCGCTTTTTGTAATGGGTACAGAAAGAATTGCAGGGCATTTTAAACAGATCACCAAACATGCAAAAGTTGTGGTTGAATACATTCATGGTAATTATGAAGAAAGCACATTGCCGCAACTGAAAGAAATTGTAAAGCCTTATGTAGCTGCCTGGAAAAAAGTAAAACAGCAGGATCTGCTTAACCGGATGGATGAAGCTGCCGGTAAAAAGAAACTGGCTGTAGGTATTAATGAAGTGTGGCGTGATGCTATGCAAAACAAGGGGCAGTTACTGGTAGTGGAAAAGAATTATATGTATGCTGCCCAGCGTGGTGGCACCGAAGAAGTGTTGTATAAAATTGATGAGCAGAACAATAAATTGTTCTGTATGAAAGATGCGGTGGATGAAGTTATTGAAAAAGTATTAAGCAATGGAGGTGATGTAGAGTTTGTAGAAGAAGGTGTTTTGAAAGATCATCAGCACATTGCTTTGATCAATTACTACTGATGATGGCAATGAGATGTACGGCAACAGGATAGAGTTGATACTATATATGTTTTCAGATAAATAGTAAAGGAAATAGTTTGGTTCTTTATTTTAAACAATTTAAAAATCCTTTTATGTCAGTTGTAAAAGTTATTGAAGTACTGGCCAATTCAACAAAAAGTTGGGAAGATGCTGCACAAAATGCAGTGGCCAAAGCGGGTAAAACCCTCAAGGGTATTAAATCCATTTACATTAAAGATCACAGCGCTGAGGTAACAAAGAATAAGATTACAGAATACCGCATCACCGCCAAGATCAGTTTTCAGTTAGACTAATTAAATCTACTATCATGTCACTCGATTTTTTAAATTATGCTGCCAAAGGAAATGAATTTGTAAACACAGTTGCAGAAGATCTGAATGTGCCGAGAGATAAGGCAGGGCGCATTATCCGTGCGGTATTGCATGCGTTACGCAACCGTATATCACACGAAGAATCGTTTCACCTGCTGGCGCAATTGCCAATGGCATTGAAAGGTGTTTATGTAGATGGCTGGAAGTTTGAAAAGGAGTTCATCCGCATTCATCATATCAGTGATTTCCTGGATGAGATCAGAAAAGAAGATGGTGGTTTAGCCGGTTATGACTTTGGAAATAACCAACGAGCTGAACTTGCACTTACTGCTGTTTTCAATGCTTTAAGCATTTATGTGAGTGAAGGTGAATTGATTGATGTGATGGCTTCATTGCCACATGAAATCAGGCAGTTTATCACAAAAGGTATTTCTGAGAAAGAAAAGTTATGAAGGAGTTTGATATGATTCTGTTACTGCTTCGCTTACAAGCTACGTAGTACACGTATGATGCTGTGAAACAGGCAAAGGGGGCAGGGAGTTAAAATGCAAATCAGTCAGTTGTTGCATTTTAATTACTCACTGCCTTTCTATTTTATTTTTGAAGGATGTTGTTTTTTGCCATATCGCCAATAATGAGTTTACCATATTCATGTCCCAGGCTTTCTGAACTGGAAGGATCGAATGAACGGGTTTGAACAGAGTACAATAATTTTTGCTCTGCCATATCATAAAAATTACTTTCCCAGAAATACTTTGTATCAACTACATAATAACCCGGTTCATAAATCCGGCGGTACAAAGTTCCATAATACCCCCAGAAGCGATTGTAATAGTAACCATACGGTGAGTAGAAAGTATGGCCGGGTATATAGTTTCTTTCTTTTTGTTTATCAAGCAGAACAATTGTAATCACAGCTTCTATTCCGCTTTCCTTTATTTTTGAAAGCGCTTTTGCTTCATCCATATTATCAAACGCTTTGGGCCCGTATTCACTTAATGAACTTACAGCATTATAGCCTATCTCTCTCAGATCATCAACTATATGTGCTTCCATTTTTTCCTGAAGACTTCTGTCTGCATCACGGATAAGCCCCAGCACAAGTATTTTTTTATATTGTTTGGGAACAGCATCCTTTGCTTTCCACGAACTTGTAATCTTTGTTGTAGTGCAACTCATAGCCACTGCCAGGAAAAGAACAACAATCCATTTTATCTTTTTCATAAATGTTAGAATTAATAAGTACTTACTACATAAAAAATGAACAGGGTTTCATAAGAGGTTTTTAAAAATTACTGCATCAATAAACCACAATCCTTTGCAGTTCGTTTTTTACCGGAGTTTCAGTTTTAGGAATATATAAATGGAGAATGCCATCTTTAAATTCTGCACAGGCAAATGCAACATCTGCATTGGAAGGTAATAGAATGTGGCGGTCACAGCATTCGTAATTGAACTCATGCATTTTAAACGATTCTTCTTTACAGGTTTCAGGATTTTTATGCAGCAAGCCTATGGATAAAATATTCTCACTGGCAACTATCATGAGGTTTTCCCTTTTAACGCCCGGTAGTGCAACTTCCAATTCAAAACCAGTCGGCTGTTCCCGAAAATTAACCAAAGGCTTTGCAACTTTGCCTTTCCGTTTCTTTTTGAGTTCTTCCTGTATTGCTTCCAGCTCCGGCAAAGGAGTGTATTCACCGGGGTAAACACTATGCATTTCATCATATGAGAAATAATTTCCCATAATATAAGTTTATGAAAACCCTGTTTCTAAAGCTACAACTTAAGAAAGCGTTTTTTCATGATTGGCATAATCAAAGGGTATGATTATGATCACTTCAACTTATACCGCTTTGACCTCCATATTAGTGCAATCATTTTTTAGGCGGTATTTACCAATTCCCTGCCCGTCCGGTCAGGCGGGCTTCGCTCAATTCCTTCACACGCAATTTCAGCTAACACACACTGTGTACTACATAGCTTTAGCGAAGTAGTATTGGCCTAAAATGAAATTGCAATTGGTATTATATCTTTTGCCTGGATGAAATTCTTTATTTTATATGGTTATACTGCTTTTTTCCATTCTGAAAATTTATCCATATAGTACTTTACTTCAGCATCGGTCACCTGTTCAAAATCACCATAAAAAGCACCTACACCAAAAAACGCATCCGGTATAAGTACAGTAATTACTTCATCTGCCTGTTTGCTGAGTTTTTGAACAGCACTGCCTGATGCAACCGGCACAGCTATGATAATTTTTTCCGGTTCACTTTTCCGCAACACATTTACCGTTGCAAGTAATGTATTGCCGGTAGCAATGCCATCATCAATTACAATCACTGTTTTACCTTTCAGACTTTCCATTTTTTTGTTACCCATAAATTTTGAGTGCATTTCCATTAATTTGCTTTGCACTTTTTCAACCTCATCCCTTATATATTCATCAGTAACATCATCATGCGGAACAATAAAATAATCGGTAAGGCTTGCAGCGCCAATGGCATATTCTTTATTCATAGGGTGGCCTATTTTTTTTGTAAGGATGAGTTGAAGTGGAAAGTTCAACTCCCTTGCAACAGCATAGGCAACCGGTACACCACCCCTGGGTACTGCCAAAACAATACAGGGAGTATTCTCAAATTTTTTCAACTTGGCTGAAAGCTGTAAACCTGCTTCTATCCTGTCTTTGAAATAAACCATTGTTTTAACCATTGATTACGCATTCATACCGCTTTGAGATATATTTTAGTCCAATCGTTTACTTAGGGCGGTATTATACAAGTATAAAATTTCAAAAGGCACTATTGGACTAAATAGTTCTTCCAGTTGGTATCACTGTATGTAAATATTTTTCAAACCAGTTTGCTGCAAGCATAGATACAATTTCCATTTTCCCGTTTTCTTCAAACAGGTGGGAAGCGCCTTCAACTATTTCCAATTTTTTATCACGTGATGCCAATTTCATCAAAGCTTCTTCATTGAGCTGCAGCACTTCTTCATCCAGGCTGCCAACGATCAGCAATGTTGGTGTTTTTACTTTTTGCAGATCATCTCCCGCAAGATCAGGTCTTCCGCCTCTTGAAACCACCGCTGCAATTTGCGGCAACATTGCTGCCGCTTTTAATGCAGAAGCGGCACCTGTGCTTGCGCCAAAAAATCCAATGCTGAAGTTTTTTGAAGCAGGTTCTTTCATCACCCATTTTGCAACTGCATATAATCTTTCAGTGAGTAACCCGATATTGAAACGATTTTGATAATACCTGTCTTCATCCTCTGTTAAAAGATCAAACAAAAGCGTACCAAAATTTTGCTGATGAAGATATGCTGCCACCATGCGGTTGCGGGAGCTGAACCTGCTGCTGCCGCTACCATGAGAAAATATCACAACTGCTTCTGCATTCAGCGGAATTATCAATTCACCCCGCAGGGTTACTTTTCCGGCAGGAATGCTTACTTCATTATGAAAGCGGAAATCCATATTCATTTTTTTATCTTGGTAATGAAATGGGTGTTTTGGCTTTGGCATTTATTTCAAACTGTGCCAATTGAGAAAGGCGGTCATCAATTTGTTTTTCATTTACTTCTGCTTCATGAAAGAAGGCTGCCGTTTTTTCCATCTCAAGCATATTGGCAAAGGCAGCAGCAGTTCCGTACAAACTGATCTTGAAATGATTGATTGCCTGGATGCTTGCCAGCAAACCTGCATCAGTTACTTCCGCATCTGTACACAGCAATAGCTTTTCTTTTGTTTCTTCAATATAAGCCAGCATTACAGGATTGGTTAATGTAAGTGAGCTCATCTTTTCCTCTTCAATAAAAGCTTCCAGCCTTTCAAGATGCTGCTGAATGTATTCTTCATATTTCTGTAATACATTTTTCAGCTTAATGGAATTGGCTTTACTGATCCATTCAGGTAAAATATGCAGTAATTGTACTTCAGCACTGGTAAACTTGCCGGCTTCATAATCCAGCAGGTGATGCAGCGTGGTGATGGCGGTATCATTCTGTGTCATGATGATAAATTTTTATTCATGTAATTTATTCTTTATCACTGCCCATTCCTATGACCTGCATCAAGTAACGGCTTGATGCTGCTCATTGAATTTTGTAAGAAAATGAATTTGCTTTGGTATGTTCCTTCTGTTTCCTGTGTAAAAGTTTTCTACAGGAGCAATGCATATATGTTAACTGGTTTCAATTCAAAAAAAAACAATGAAGCAATATTTTATAAAAGAAGCCGGACTTGATGAAGCGGAAGCCATCAAAAGTATAAAGCAACGGAGCTATACCCTGCGCAATGAAAAAGATCTGGAACCCCTGTTCAACCGGATTGGAGATGCACAGATCGTAATGCTGGGCGAAGCTTCACACGGCACGCATGAGTATTATATATGGAGAAGTTATATTACCCGCAGGTTAATAGAAGAAAAGGGTTTCAATTTTATTGCAGTAGAAGGCGATTGGCCCGATTGCTACCGGTTGAACCGTTTTATTAAAGGATATGATGTTGAAAATAAAGCTGCCTTTAAAGTGTTGAATGCTTTCAACAGATGGCCAACATGGATGTGGGCTAACTGGGAAATGGTAGCGCTTGCTGAATGGTTGTACAATTTCAACAACGGGTTACCCGCCGTTAAAAAAGTTGGCTTTTACGGGTTGGATGTTTACAGTTTATGGGAAAGCATGGAAAGCATCATGCAGTATTTGAAAGAAACCGATATGGATACTTTCAGAATTGCAGAAGAAGCCTTCCGTTGTTTTGAACCTTACAGAAAAGAGGAAGGAAGATCGTATGCAGCTGCAATGAAGTTTGTTCCTGAATTATGTGAAAGTGAAGTGGTGAACTTACTCAAAGAGATCAGGCAGAAAATGCCACAGTACAATACAGACAATGAAAATGTTTTCAGCGCCGAACAAAATGCAATCATTGCCGTTAATGCAGAAAAATATTACCGTGCAATGATAAAAGGTGGTGCACACAGCTGGAACGTAAGGGACAGGCACATGGCAGATACACTTGAACGCCTGCTGCAATTTCATGGTGAAAATTCAAAAGTTATTGTGTGGGAACATAATACCCATATTGGCGATGCAAGGGCAACGGATATGGTGAATGAAGGGATGTTCAATATTGGTGAACTGGCACGCATTCAGCATCATGAAAAAGGTGTGGTACTTGTTGGCTTTGGATCGTACAAAGGTACAGTGATGGCAGGGCGCAGTTGGGGTGCTCCCATGCAAACAATGCAAATGCCCGAAGCAAGAAAAGGAAGCTGGGAATATTTGCTGCATGAAGCAGGCAGGGAAAATAAATTATTGCTGATGGATGATTTTACATCAAACGATCAGTTGATGGAAAATCATATCGGCCACCGGGCAGTAGGGGTGGTGTATCAACCGCAGTATGAAAAATATGGAAATTATGTGCCGAGTATTTTACCACTGAGGTATGATGCGTTTATTTATTTGGATGAAACAAGAGCATTGTATCCGTTACATGTGCAGACTGATATTCATCAAATGCCTGAAACATTTCCTTTTGGTGTGTGATGAGATATGATTTATTGAGTACACCTGTAAATTCAGTTCTTAACTTAACAACATTTTAAATTTTTCAGTATGCAAAAGAATAAACAACCCGGTAAAATTTCAGAAGTTCAAAAGCCGCTGAAACATCCTCTGGTGGAGCATGATGATATTCCTGAAAATCCTTTACCTCCGGGAGATGAGCTGGATATTATTCCGGAAGAAGATCTTTTTGAAACACCGCAGGAAGAAAAGCCTCCATTTGGGGAAAGGCCTTAGAAGCTGTTTGAAAATAGAATTAAGTTTCATAATAAGCCGTTGGTGGGGACACCAACGGCGGCGGCCCGCCGTGGTCGGTGTCCTCACCGACCACGGTTAGCCATACAAGAAATTTGCAGAATCATTTTTAAACAGACTCTTGGAATTTTAAAAAATACTGAGAACTTAATACAGGGCAAAAATGAAACATATTGTAAAAGAAATAGATTACCAGGTGTTGGAGGTTGCAAGTTCTGCTTTCAATCATAAAGAAATGATACCTGTAAAATATTCATGCGATGGTATGAATGTAAACCCGCCATTAGAAATTAAAAATGTTCCTGAACAGGCAAAATGCCTTGCAATTATTGTTGATGATCCTGATGCACCCATTCATACATGGACACACTGGCTTGTATGGAATATTCCCGTTACGCATCACATTCAGGAAGATCATGTTCCCGGCACTGAAGGGTTGAATGATTTTCAGCAACATCACTATGGTGGCCCTTGCCCGCCTTCCGGTACACATCGTTACTTTTTTAAAGTATATGCGCTGGATACTGTTTTGAATTTACCTGCCGATACAAAAAAGATACAATTGGAAAGAGCAATGAGTGAACATATCATTGGCTTTGGTGAATTGATAGGATTATATAAAAGAGAAAAATAAAAAATTATGCGACTTCTTTTACTTCTCCTGGTTTCATTTATTACTGTAACTGCAGTTGTTTCAGGATTATTAATGATCAGCAATCCCGATGGTAAAATACTTGGGCTTTCCACTGAACTTCTTGGCGGAACCCCTTTTCAGGGTTTCAGAATACCAGGAATGCTGTTGACGATTTTTGTTGGCGGCACCAACCTGATAGCTGTAATTTTTAATTTGCAGCGCAATAAGAACCGTTACAATTGGGCAATGGCGGGAGGAAGTATGATCACCGGGTGGATCGTTATTCAAATGATCCTGATCAATATTACTTACTGGATACAATTTTTGTATCTCGGCATTGGTGTACTCATCATTTTACTTGCTTACCAGTTAAAAGGTAAATGGGCTGTGTAAGAAAAACTGATGCTGATCATTTGTTTTTTTCCTGCTGTTTCTTTTGCTCAGCTTCTTTTTTTTGTTTTTCCAATTTTCTGAAATAGCCCCTTAAAAGAAAATTAGTTTTCAATGCTTCCATATTTTCATTAAAAGCAGCAGTGCCTTTTTCAATATTGCTGAGGCTGGCACTGAGTTTCATTACAAGAACCGAATCTTTCAAAATAGCATTGGCCGGGCCTTTGCCTTCATTGATGTCTTTTTTTACCGACAGGGAAATGGTATTTAATTCAGTGGCAAGTAAATCTGCATTGCTGCCAACTAATTTAATTTTTTCTATGGCGGTATTAAGATTGTAAGCAATGGCCGTATCGGTTATAATCTTGCCCAATGATCCTTTTCCGCTTTTTACATCTGTAATAATAGCTTGCAGGTCTTTCACCATGTGATCGGCTTTGGCTGTAGCTGAACGGATGTTGTTGACAGATGCTGTGATAGTACCGGGTAAACTTGCATCTTCAAGAACAGCCCAAAGAGCTTTGCTGTTGTTGATGCGCTGAACGGTGTTTTTCAATTCTTCTGAAATGATGGCAATATTCCTGTTTGTTACATCCAGCATTGCAAGCATGTCATCGGTTGATATTGATTTTTTTGTAGCCAGCAAGTCGCCGTCTTTTGCCAATGGCGAACCATTTTTGCCGGGTGCAATGTTGATGAGTTTATTGCCCATCAATCCATCTGTACTGATGCTTACAACATCGGCACGGTGAATGAATTTCTTCATCTTTTCTTCAATGATCATGGTTACTTCAATGAGTGTATCATTGAGGATATTTATTTTTTTTACCGTTCCCACCTGTATGCCTGAATAACGGATGTTGTTTCCCGGTGTAAGCCCCTGTGTATTTTCAAATCTTGCATACAACGTGTAATTACGGCTGAAGACGTTGGTGTCTTTGCCAATCATATACAATGCTAAGATCAGTGCCAGTAATCCGGTTAATACAAATGCGCCCAGCTTTATGTTATTAATGAGTTGCTTTGTCATTATTCAAAGAATTGTTTCACTTTCGGATCATTGTTTTTTCTCAGTTCATCATACGTGCCATCTGCATAGCATTTGCCATCAATGAGCATTACAATGCGGTCGGCTGTCATACGGATGCAGTTCATGTCATGCGAAATGATGAGGGCCGATGTGTTATATTTTTCTCCCATTTCCAGTATCAATTTACTGATTTCTTTTCCGGTGATGGGATCAAGGCCTGTTGTTGGTTCATCATATAACATGATATCAGGGTCAAGTATCAATGTTCTTGCCAGGGCAATCCGTTTACGCATGCCGCCCGACAGTTCAACGGGCATCATATCAACCGTATGTGCCAGCCCAACATTGGTTAATACATCCATCACTTTTGCATTGGTTTCTTCGGCTGTTACTTTTATCCAGTGCCTCCGCAAAGGAAATTCAAGGTTCTGCCGCACCGTCATTGAATCGTACAACGCATTGCTTTGAAAAAGGAATCCCACTTTTGCCCGGATGATATCCAACTCTCTGCTGTTCATATCGGGAACGCTGTTGTTTAAAACAATGATTGCACCATCATCGGGATTCATCAAACCAATAATGCATTTGATCAGCACCGATTTTCCTGAACCCGATTTACCCAGCACCACAACATTTTCTCCTTTGTAAAGGTTAAAATTGAAATCAACCAACACTTTATTATCGCCAAATGATTTGTATAAATGCGAAATACTGATGACGGGTTCTGTCATCTGTATTTTTCTTGAATTGTTTTTTATTTCAGTTTCGTACAGCATGTTGATTAGTTAAATCCCAACAGATCGGTTACCTGCACCACAATCAGGTCAATAATAAATACGAGTACAGAACTTAATACCACAGCCGAGTTGGCAGAACGGCCAACGCCTTCCGTTCCTTTGCTTGAGTTGTACCCTTTGTAACATCCAACCATTCCAATGGCAAAACCAAAGAAAAAAGATTTAATAAATGCCGGAATAAAATCACTGAATGAAAGACCGTCGAACACTAATTTAAAAAACAAATTAATACTGGTAATGCCCCGGATGTTTACACCAATGTAAGAGCCGTATAATGAAATGCCATCGCTTAAAATAACCAACACAGGCAGCATGAGTGTTGTGGCCAATACTCTTGTTACCACTAAATATTTATAAGGATTGGTGCCGCTTACTTCCATTGCATCAATTTGCTCAGTTACTTTCATGCTGCCCAGTTCGGCACCAATGCTGCTTCCTATTTTACCTGCAAAGATGAGTGCAGTAATTACCGGGCCAATTTCCCGTATAATGGCAATGCCCACCATTTCGGGCAACTGGCTGGCTACCCCATAATCCAGCAAGGCAGGTCTCAGTTGCATGGTTAATACAAGCCCCATAATAAAACCGGTAAGCCCTACAAGTGGTAATGATTTATAACCGATGATGAAACATTGCCTGAAAAATTCGGCAAACTCATAACGGGGTTGAAAGGCCTGTTGAAAAAAGCGTGCAGTAAACCGGCTTATATCGCCGGTTTCATCCAGGAATTTTTCTAAAGTGCGTGGTATAGCCATTCGTAAATAATCGTCAAATTAATGGTTATTGAATTGCCGGGGAATGAAACCTGTCAGTTGTAAAGTTGATAGTTATCAGAAACAGGAAAACGCTTTAACACTGAGGGAGAAAATTTACCCGTTGGTGAAGATTGGTATTATCCTGATGTTGAAAAAATATTCTCAGACGATGTCTCTGCGCTGGATTTATCTTCCCAGCAACGTCTCCCCTCAGCCTTGTGTGTTTGGCCGGGACGTTGCGTTGTCAGCATTCCTATCTTCCATCATTACCGTTAAATCCATGTCTAAAACTTCTGCATAGTCTGTTACTTCATAAACACCCTGCTCACCGGTAATGTAAAATTTTGCAGAGCTATGTACATAATCAGAAGGGTTTGAACATAAATTGCACTTTCCTATACATGGATTATCATGAAAATAATCAAGTTTCTGTGTAATAAACTTTGCTGTTTCACAAATTTTCCAGTCGAAAGACAGCTCCCAAACATCGTGTTGTTTCTTTCGTTTCTTGCGTTCAGTTTCAACTGAACTGCTCAGTTGCTTCAGTAAATCTGTTTCATTTTTTTCCTTCAGCCTCTTTATAATTTCATAGGCCATGAAACGTTTGCCATCTCCAATAATTGTATTGATTGTTTGAAAGGTTCTTCTGAAACCAATGACAGCATGTACATGATTGGGCATGATCACATAGCCAATAAAAGAATGGCCCTTTGATTTTAAATGATCAAACCAGTTATATACAATATCATATCCGTTAACCTTTTCTATCAGTGGTAGCCATTGAGTGCAGGTGAAGGTAATGGAGAAAATCCCATCAGTAAATGGTATCGTTTGTTTAACCGGCATTGGGTATGAAGTTAATTCTTTGCTTCGTTATACGCAACGTCCCGGCCAACTGCACAAGGCTGGGGGGAGACGTTGCCGGGGAGAAGATCAGCCTTTTGTTTTTAGAACAGTTATTTTTCTAACTCCAGAATCCACATTTGCAGAGCTGGTATAATTACTTTGCCAGATGTTGTAAATGTATTATTGCTTATGATGTTTGTTGCTTTTGAAAAGCCGGTTGTTCTTTCTGCATACTTTTTAAAATCAACCTGATGCTCTTTTTCATCAGTATTCATCACACACATGATTGTTTGGTTTTCATCGTATCTGAAATACACATATAAACCATCAACAGGTACATAATGCATCAGTTTTCCTGTTTTTATAGCTGATGAATTTTTTCTGAAGATGCCGAGTTTTTTTACCAACTCCTGTACAGAGCTTTCTTCCTTTGTTAGTCCTTTGCCAGTAAAAGCATTTTTTATATCGCCATTCCATCCTCCAGGGAAATCTGTCCTTACCAAGCCATCAGGGTTTGTAAAACCTTTTAGCAATACTTCTGAACCATAGTATAGTTGAGGAATACCACGATAGGTAAGCAGCCATTGAAACCCAATTTTTTGTTTCTCCACATCTTCACCTACTACAGAAAAAAACCTTGGCTCATCATGATTGTCTAACAGAAGGACATTATGCGTAGCATTTTTATTCATAAAATCATTGCTAAGTGTATTGTATAATTTATTAACCCCATCCGTCCACCCAATGGGTTGCATCAGTGCTGGAATAATTCCATAATACAGGCATTGAAAATCTACTGAACCCTGTAAATTACTTTTGAAAGAGGTATTAAAAATGTTGTCATTAAAATAAGCCTGGTTAGGAGTACCAAAAACTCTTGTTTCGCCAAACAAAGTAATGTTGGGATATTCTTCCATGATGGCTTTATTACAACGGTTGGCAAAATCAAGGTCGCTGTAGGTATAGGTGTCAATTCTTATTCCGTCAATACCAAATTCCTGGATGTACCATATCATATTTTGTATAATAAAATTGGCCATAAACGGGTTACTATGATTGATGTCGGGCATCCCGTCATCAAACCAACCATCGCTCATCTTTTTTTTGTCAGAAGGTGCAGCATAAGGGTCAAATAAAGTCTGCTCTCTATAACTTGTTTGAGTGTATGAAGGCCAGCGATGCATCCAATCTTTTGCAGGTGGGTCTTGTTCTAAAAAATGCTGCAACCCAACATGGTTATATACAGCATCCATTATCAATTTCATTCCACTTTTATGTAACCTGTTACTTAAATCCTTATATTTTTCAGCGCTACCAAAACGTGGGTCTATTTTATAATGATTAGTAATAGCATAGCCATGTTCTGTTCTGTTGGGTCTGTCGTTTTCCATCACCGGTAAAAGCCATAAAGCTGTTACACCAAGGCTTTTAAAATAATCAAGATGATTGATGATGCCCTGCAAATCGCCACCATGGCGTAAATACATAGAGTCCCGGTTTAATGATTGGTCTCTCATGCCGGCAATACGGTCGTTACTGATATCACCATTACTAAATCGATCTGTAATAATCAGGTCTATAAAATCGGCAGATGTTACGCCTTGTGCATAAGCCGTGCCTCTGCCCGGTTGTTGTTTATCTACACTCCATTGGATGGTTACTATTTTTCCATTTCCCTTCAATTCAATGGTAACAAGGCCGGGTTTTGTTGTTGCAGCAATAGCAATATCAACGGCAATATATTTCAGGTTTTCAAATGAATGCGTTTTAATAATGCTGATGCCCGGATAAGAAATGCTTATCTTTTTATTGCCCAATTCTTCCTGTTCACTTTTAAGCAAGAGTTGTATTTTATTCATTTTCATACCAACCCACCAATTGGTTGGATATACTTTTATTGGTTGTGCATCCAATCTTGAATAGCTGAATGCGATAAAGAGAAACAATAGCAAATTGACTTTTTTCATACTGAGCTAATTTTATATTATAAGTTGAGGCAAGATATTGGACATTTTAATACCTCAAAACCTTCTTATATAAACAGCAACTTTTGCGTTGCATACAACAATCTATACAGGGATGTGTTCTGCATATTTAAATGGGTTGTTTGTATAACCACCGGCTTAAATAGGGATAAAAGCGACTAATTTTACATATTCAAAGTAGAACCACTTATCTTAAATGACAGATATATTTTCAGATAGCAAAGCAGATAAAAGGGGTATGTATGTGTTGTATTGGACAGGGTATGTGTTGCTTTTCAGTCTTATTCAAGGTTTTTCTGCAAGAGATTTTTTGACTGCTTTTTACAATGAACTTTTCGGTATTATACCTAAAATATTTTTTGTATTTATTATTGTAGAATGGCTGATGGATAAACTGCTCTTCAGAAAAAGGATAGCAGTTTTTATCGGTATCTATATTTTGCTGCTATTCTTGTTTTCATTTATTCAAAGGATTATTGACAACTATATTATTCTGGAATACATTCTTACTAACTGGACAAAAGAACCGCTGCTGAACGTTCCGCCATTTCTTTATAATGTTATCAAACTTCAGTTTGTCATAACCATTCCGTTTTCTATTAAACTTTTTTATTACTGGACCAAAGAACAAAACAGGGTGCAGATAATTCAATCAGAAAAAATGCAGGCGGAATTACAATCTTTACGAAACCAGTTTCATCCACACTTTATGTTCAATGTACTTAACAGCCTGTATGCAAAAATTCTGAGTAAGTCTGATGATGCGGCTGATATGGTGCTTAATATTTCATCGCTGCTTCGTTTTTCGGTGTA